>NZ_JBVVPO010000036.1:26317-90419 GCF_055811795.1 Bradyrhizobium sp. MI1.7 | reverse complement strand
CCCCGCGCTGCGGCGCGCAACCCCCCCACCCCCAATCGGGCCCAATCTTCCCCTATTTCCCCCCGGGGCCCGCGCCCGGGGTCCGGGGGTAAAAATCGTTAACCGGCGCGGGGTTTTACCCCAACCACCCCAATCCCAACCCCGCGATTCGCCATTCGCGTCCCTCACCCCTCCTTGAAGCCGTATTCCGGCACATTGCCGCTGGCGCCGTAATATTTGTACGGCAGAAACTTGC
This sequence comes from Bradyrhizobium sp. MI1.7, assembly GCF_055811795.1. Classification (NCBI taxonomy): domain Bacteria; kingdom Pseudomonadati; phylum Pseudomonadota; class Alphaproteobacteria; order Hyphomicrobiales; family Nitrobacteraceae; genus Bradyrhizobium; species Bradyrhizobium sp. MI1.7. The sequence goes on along the minus strand of NZ_JBVVPO010000036.1, from coordinate 90,184 downwards.
CGCTCATGGTGATCTTGACGCGGTCGCCCTTCGGGTTGGCAACGCGCTCCATTGCCATGTCGAAGTCGATCGCCGACATGATGCCGTCGCCGAACTCCTCCTCGATCAGCGCCTTCCACGCCGGACCGTTGACCATCACCATCTCGTAGAAGCGATAGATCAGGGGATCGGTCGGCGGCATCGGCGTGCCGGTGCCGCGCATCGGCACCTCGTTGAGCATCGCGGTCTCGGCCTTCGACAGGCCGAACAGCTCGCCGGCATTGGCGGCCTGCGGTTTCGTCAGCTTCATCTGGCCGAGAATCGCACCGACGATCAGCACCTCGGAATAGCCGCCGACCTTGTCGCAGATGTGTTTCCAGCTCCAGCCGTTCTCGCGCTTGATGTCGAGCAGCTTTTCGGTGAGGTCTTCGCGTTTCATGTCAGGGTCTCCCTTGGCCAGGCATCGTGTCACGTCGTTTGTGCCGCTTTGGGAGGCACGAAACGTGCCAATAAATGAGGCTTGAGACGTCACCGCCTCGACCTCCCCTCACGCGGTAAAGCCTCCGTGAACCGCTTGATCGCCTCGAGCACCGGCTGCTGATCGCCGGCAAAGAACCAATGATCATTGCCGTCGAGCTCGACGAATTCTGCACCGGTGATCCGGCTCGCGATGTCGCGCCCGGCCGCGATCCGCACGGCCTTGTCGTCCCGACGATGCAGCACCAGCGTCGGCACCGCAATCCGCGCCAGAAGGTGTCGCACATCGGCGTCGCGAAAGGCCTCGAGCACGGCGGAGATGCCGCCGGGACTGGACGCCGCGCGCAACAGCCCCGCCCACCAGGCGCGCGCCTGCGGATCATTGGCAAGGCTCGGCGCGAAGGCTTCGATCCCGACCGGGCCGCCCCATTGCGCAATCAGGTGCTTGCTCCAGGCGTCATACTGGCTGGCGCGCAGCGCGTGCGGATAGTCCTCCGACCAGCAGCCCTTGGCCAGTGCGCCGAACAGAATGAGCCCGGCCACATGGCGGGATTCCTCGACCGCAAATTTGATGCAGGCCGGCCCGCATTCGGATGCACCAAACAGCACGACGCGGCGCGAGTCCGCCGCCCGCAGCACGGTGCCGATATCTTCCGCCGTGACGTCGATGCCGGGGGCCGATCCGACCCGGTCGGACAGGCCGATGCCGCGGCGATCGAAAACGATGAGACGCCCAAGCCTCATCAATGAGGCCAAGAACGTCCGGCTCGCCGGATGCTCCCAGGCGCGTTCCACATGCGACACGAAACCGGGCATGACCAGGATGTCGAGCGGACCACTGCCATAGGTCTGATACGCCAGATGCACGCCGGCGCCCTTCACATAGCGTGTCGCTGGAAGAGCATCGCGCAGCGGCGCGGCCGCGCGGCTCATGAGCGCTTCGGTCTCGGCTTCCGGCGCGACGCCAAGCTCGTCGCGCAGCCGCTGCGCCAGTGCAGCGTGACGCCGTTCCGCCGCGCTTCGGTCTCCCGCGAGCAGCAGGCTGCGGATCAGATGCCGGCCATACACCTCGCTGAGCGGATCGAGCTCGACCAGACGGCCCGCATACACTGTCGCGGCGAGATGATCGCCCGCGGCATTCCTGTCCTGCACCAGACGCTCGAGCGCCTGCACGAGCCGCCCCCGCAGCGCCTCGCGGCGAAAGAACGTCCAATCGTCGAACTCAGGACAGTCGTCCGGAGAAAAGCCCGCCAGGAAGTCGCCGCGATAAATCCGGCAGGCCTTTTCAAAGTCGCCGCGATCGCAGGCGCGCTCGAAATGATGCGAGTCGATCTTCAGCTCGACCTCCGGAGACCAACGCAAGCTTGTGCGGTCGGTCTCGAAAACCGCCTGGCCGAGCGTGAGCTCGACGCGGTGAAGCAGACGCCGCAATCGCGCGAGGCCGGTCTCGCGGGAAGTCTCCGGCCACAGCAGCGTGGCAATGACGTCGCGCGCGACGGGGCCTTTGGCTTCCGCGAGATAGACCAGCAGCGCAAGCCCCTTGCGCAAGGCCAGCTTGACCGGGCGGTCGTTGGCATGGACCTCGGGGAACCCGAACGTGACAAGCGAAAAGGCCGTCATGGAGATCCTCCCTCCCCGGTCGGCGCCCCCGGGGGACGCGCAGGGGACGGTCCAGCGATAGCAGTCAAGCCAGATCGAGCCCGCTCGCCAGCGAGCGGTTCAGGCTCCTGAATGCGGCACCGCCGCCATCGGCACAATAGGAAAAACCATGTTCGCGCGCCTCGCAATCCTGCTCTACGCCATCGTGAGCTACGCCGTCTTCACGGCTTCATTCCTCTACGCGCTCGGTTTCGTCGGCAATTATGTCGTGCCCAAGTCAATCGACACGTCGATCGACGTCGGCGCGCCTGCGAATTTGGGTGAGGCCATCGTCGTCAACCTGCTGCTGATGAGCCTGTTTGCCATCCAGCACAGCGTCATGGCGCGCCCGGCATTCAAGCGATGGTGGGCGGGAAGCCTTCCCATCGCCTGCCAGCGCAGCACCTATGTGCTGCTCTCCAGCCTGATCCTCCTGCTGCTGTTCTGGCAGTGGCGTCCGATCCCGACGCCGATTTGGCAGGCCAGCGGCATTACGGCGTGGCTCCTGACCGGCGTACATTGGCTCGGCTGGCTGATCGCGTTCGCATCGACCTACATGATCGATCATTCCGATCTGTTCGGCCTGCGCCAGGCTCTCGTCGCGTTGCGCGGAGCCGAGATATCAGGTCAATCCTTCCGGACGCCGCTGCTCTACAAGATCGTGCGGCATCCGCTCATGCTCGGCTTTCTGCTCGCGTTCTGGGCGACGCCCGAGATGACCGCCGGCCATCTGCTGTTCGCGATTGCGAACACGGCCTACATCCTGGTCGCCCTGCAGTTCGAGGAGCGGGATTTGATCGCCGAGTTCGGCGCGACCTACCAGGACTATCGCCGGCGCGTTCCGATGCTGTTGCCGCGCATTTTCGGAGCGCCCCGATGAAAGCGGTTCTGTGCAATTCGTTCACTGGCCCTGCGGATCTGCGCCTCGGTGAGATCGCTACGCCGCGGCCTGCCGGCGACGAGATTCTCATCGACGTCCATGCGGCGTCCGTGAGCTTCATGGACCAGTTGCTGGTCTCGGGCCTCTATCAGATGCGGCCGCCGACGCCCTTCGTGCCCGGCACGGAAGCCTCCGGCGTCGTCGCCGCGGTCGGCGACAAGGTCACGATGTTCGCACCCGGCGATCGCGTGGCCTGCAGTGCCTGGACCGGCGGCTACGCCGAACGGATGATTGCGAAGGAATCGAAGAGCGTGCGGCTGCCTGATGGCGTCGCGTTCGAAGCCGGGGCGACGGTGCTGCACAATTACGGCACGGCCTATTATGCGCTGTTCGAGCGGGCACGGGCGCAACGCGGGGAAACGCTGTTCGTCACCGGCGCAGCCGGCGGGGTTGGCCTTGCCGCCGTCGACCTCGGCCGTCATCTCGGCCTGCGCGTCGTCGCCGGTGTCGGCTCCGACGACAAGGCCGCCCTGGTGCGGCGTTACGGGGCCAGCGATGTCGTCAACTATCGCAGCGAAGATCTGCGCGACCGGATCAAGTCGATCACATCGGGAGAAGGCATCGATGTCGGCCTCGACAACGTCGGCGGCGCAATCTTCGAACAGATGGCCCGGCTGATGAAATGGGACGGACGGCTGATGCCGATCGGCTTCACCAGCGGCGAGATTCCACAGATCCCGATGAACCTGCCTCTCCTGAAAAATTACGCCATCATCGGCGTCTTTGTCGGCGCCTGGGCGGAGAAATTCTCCGCGGAGGCCGCGCGCATGAATGACACACTGATGCAATTGCTGGCCGACGGAAAAATCCGCCCGCACATCGATCGCGTCCTCCCTTTGGAGGAGGCCGGCGACGCCATGCGCGCCGTCGCCAATCGCGCGGTTCTGGGACGAATTGTCCTCAAGATCAGGTAGACTGCGCCCGACGAGGAAGAGAGGACAGAACCGATGACCGAGATCATCATCGACAAGCGCTTTTGCGGTCCTCCGAACTCCGGGAATGGCGGCTATGTCTGCGGCCGGCTGGCCCGCCACATTTCCGGCGGCGCCGAGGTGACGCTGCGCGCCCCGCCTCCCCTGGACAAATCCCTCGATGCGGCAGCGACCGCCGACGGCACATGGGAGCTTCGCGACGGCGCCAAAGTCGTCGCGACCGGGCGCGCGACGAGCGTCGAGCTTGCGCGCGTGGAGACAGCCAGCTTGCAGGAAGCACGCGCGGCCGAATTGCTGGCGCTGTTCAAGCCGCACGAGCATCCGCTGCCGAACTGTTTCGTCTGCGGTCCCGCAAGAGCGAAAGGCGACGGCCTGCGCATCTTCGCCGGCCCGCTCGGACGTCACAACGCCGTTCTCGCGGCGAGTTGGACGCCGGACTCGAATCTGGCCGCGGAGGACGGCCTGGTTGCGCCAGAATTTCTCTGGTCGGCGCTCGATTGTCCCACCGGCTTTGCCTGCAATTGCGATCAGCAGAGCGCGACCTTCGACAAGACGCCACTGCTGCTGGGCCGGATGTCGGCACGGATCGAAGCCCGGCCGCGCCCCGGCGACCACTGCATCATCACAGCCTGGCCAACCGGCCGCGACGGCCGCAAGCGTACGGCCGAGGCCGCGCTCCACGATGAAACCGGGAAGTTGCTGGCCGTGGCCCGTATGACATGGATTGCGGTGGAACGCGAGGTGCAGCTCGGGCGTACTTCGTAGGGTGGGCAAAGGCGCGCAGCGCCGTGCCCACCACTTCTGTCTCAGCTCCGTTGAGCGACATGGTGGGCATGCTTCCGCCTCCGCTCTTCGAGCTACGGCGGACAAGTCGCTTTGCCCTACCTACCTCTAATCACGCAACACATCCGTCGCCGCACCTTCGGCCTGCACCAATCCGCATTCTCCTGCACGCCCGCGGCCGCGCTTGCGACGGTTTACCTTGCGTCAAGCACGCCCGGCAATCGATGGCTGTCTTAAAAGGCTGTTAGGAGCGGTCATCGTTGTTGGCGCCCGGAATACGGGGACGCTCTGCAATGCAATCGGACGAGGGACTCTACAGTGCGCCACGCTGGCGCCTGACACGCTGGCTCGCCGAGCCGGGGCTAGGTGTTCCCGACGACATCCGCGCCGCGCTCATTGTCCAGCTCTATGGATCGCTGCCGGTTTTTGCTGCCGGCGCCGTCAACACCATTGCCGTCGCCGCCGTGATCGCTGGCCGCAAGCAGACTGCACCATTCATTGTCTGGCTGGTCATGGAGATCGCGATCTGCCTGGCCCGCCTCGCCGTGCTCGTCAGCGCGCATCGCAGGGCCCGTGCCCACTGCCCGACGCCGACCGATCTTCATCTCCTGCTCGCGGTCGCCTGGAGCGCTAGCGTTGGATTTGGCGTCGTTGCCAGCCTGGCCAGCGGGGACTGGGTCGTCGCCATGCTGGCCTCGCTCTCGGCGGCGGCGATGGTTGGCGGCATCTGCTTCCGCAATTTCGGCGCGCCGCGGCTGGCCGGAACCATGATCCTGCTGAGCCTCGGTCCCATCATCCCCGGCGCTGCGTTCGCCGGCGAGCCGCTGTTCTACATCGTCTACCTCCAGGTGCCGATGTATCTGGCCGCGATGACGGCCGCCGCCTTCCGCCTCAATCGGATGCTGATCACCACCATGCGCGCCGAACGCGAGAACAGCCATCGCGCGCATCATGATGCACTCACGGGGCTGCTCAATCGCGCGGGCTTCGTCGAGGCACTCAGCGCCAGACTTGGAGCCCACGCCGAACGACGGTTCGCTGTGATGTTCTTCGATCTCGACGACTTCAAACCGGTCAACGACACGTTCGGACATGCGGCGGGCGACGAGGTGCTGAAAGCGGTGGCCGGGCGCGTGCGCCGGGCGCTGCCGGACGGCGCGGTGGTCGCCCGGATGGGCGGCGACGAGTTCGTCGTGCTCGTCGACGGCGTCACGGCCGAAATGGCCCAGGAGGCGGGATACCGCCTCATCAGCGAGGTTGCCGTCTCCTATGAGCTCGGCGGCGAGGTGCGCGCCGGTGTCGGCGCCAGCGTCGGCATTGCGATGTCGCCGGATCATGGCGCCGAAGTCGAGGAATTGCTCGCGGTCGCCGATGCAGCACTTTACGAGGCGAAGTCAGGCGGCAAATCGCGTTGCTGCCTGGCCTCGGTCGAGACCAACCTCGCCGCGTTACGTCGCCTCCAGCAGAGCGGCCCGAAAGCCCCGGTCGCAAGCGCCGCCTGACGCAGTACGACTGACGCACCCCACAAGCGCGATCTCGTAGGGTGGACAAAGGCGCGTAGCGACGTGCCCACCACTGCTGTCCCGGCACGTCGATTGATGGTGGGCACGCTTCCGTTTTGCCCACCCTACGCTGTCGTCTAAACTAGACTGGACAGTGCCCAAACGTCGCTAGGGGCTCGCACCGAGCGCCTTGAGCTCGGCCGCGGCCGCCTGTGCCTCCACGAAGGTCGGCGGGCAATCGGCAAGCGCCAGTCCGAAAAGCCGCCGCGCCTGCTCTTTCGCACCGCGTTGCAGGGCGAACTCGGCGGAGTAGAAGTTCGCCTCACATATTTGGCCAGACCGCTTAGAAGGAAGCGGATCGTTGGCTGCTCGCAACACCTCCTCTGCCGTCACTTCTCCAAGAAATAGTCGGACAATGGGAGCAGGCCAAGCAGTCATATCGAGCTTCATCGTCGCGGCCGCAAGCCGGCTCGGCGCTCCGCTGCGCATGCTTACGATCTCTCGCCACAACGCTGCGTAGACATCCCTGGGATCGAGCGACGTTGCTCGATCGAAATCCGCGAGAGCTTTGGTCAGTGAGCCGCTCTGGAAGTAAGCGAGCGCCCGTGACCGATGGGCCAACGCATCTTCTGGGTCCAATTGGATTGCCCGGTCGGCGTCGACGATTGCGCGGGCGAAGTCGCCCTTTGCGTTGTAAGCTCTGGCTCGGTAATCAAACGCGTCCTTATCTCTCGCGTTGATCCGAAGCGCTTGATCGTAGTCATCAATAGCGTGATCGATGTCCCCCTTTTCATAATACGTGGCGCCGCGCGCCAGAAATATACGGCCATCAATTCCTTCCGGCTCGCTCGCGGCGGCGTCTCCGCCGACGGGAGCGGCAAGATCGTCGCCCTTGCGATTTGGCTCATTTTGATTCTTTTGAAGCGCCTGATCCTGAGATGTGAGTTGCACCGACCGGGTGTAGTCGCCAATCGCCCTGTCATAGTCTCCCTTCCTTGAATAGATGAGACCTCGGGCGTAGTGGGCAATGCGATTCCTTGAGTTCAGTTGAATCGTGCGGTCGAGATCGGCGAGAGCGCGGTCAAAATCTCCGAGATGATAATGCGCGACGGCTCGGCAGTAGTAAGCGCGTTCGGCCGTCGGATCGGCTTCGATTGCAGCGCTGTAGTCTGCAATGGCGAGCTCGTACTCACCCTTGATGTTGTTAGCACTGCCTCGATTGAAATAAATCCGAGCAATGTTCTGCCGATCGTACTCGTCCAGCCGCAGTAGCGAAGTACAGGCCGCAATTCGTTCGTCGGGCGAGACTTTGGTCTGGGCGCTGCACTTCTGTTCGTCAGCAGAGTTTGCGGCCGCAGGCGAAACAAGCGCGATCATTGCCAACGTCGCTACCGTACTCGAGAGCACGCGGCCTACCCTTCCGATCATGGAGCCCCCGATGATATCAAGCAGCTCGTCATAGCAATCGGAAGGGCTCTTGCACAGCTCTTGGTTGCAAAAACCCAGCCAGATCGAGGTCAGGTCATTCCCTCAATCATCCCCTGCAGCCGCACCAGCTCCGCCTCGAGATCGCGCTCCACGTCCGCTGCCCGGATCTCCAGCACGCGATAGTCGCGCGCCTCCAGCCACGTCCGCCGGCCCGCACGATCGGCCGCGATGGTCTCGCCCTCGCCCGGGTTGACCAGTTCGATCGCGATCCGGTGCGGGAACGAGACGAAATCAGGAATGTGCCGGCCGACCGGAGTCTGGCGCTTGAACCCTCCTGCGAAGCGGCGGTCGCGGGTCAGGGCCTGCCAGAGCAGGCGCTCGGCGTCGGTCGGGTTGCGGCGGAGCAGGCGGGCGAGCCCGCGCACGGTCGAGCCGCTGTCGGGCACACCGCCGCCCTGGCCGTGCTCGGCCAGCAGCGCGCGCAGGCGCGTGGCCTGCTCGCCGTCGAGCACGCCGCCCTTGGCCGGGCCCTTGCGCCCTTCCGCGATCGCCATCACCACCCCGTGCAGGGTGTGCATGTCCTGCTTGGTCGGCTCCATCCGGCTGAAGATGTTGCGCAGGTTGACCAGCATGGTGTCGCGCTTCTCGGCCGGGCGGAGGAATTCGACCCGGTCGAGCTCGCGGATGAGGTTGTCGAAGAAGGCCTGCATCTGGTGCTGCGAGGCGCGCTCGGAGCGCTCGGGCATGCTGTGCGGCAGCTCGCCTGACGTTGCCCGCTTGAACCATTCATAGCCGACCAGCAGCACGGCCTGGGCGAGGTTGAGCGAGGCAAAGCCCGGATTGACCGGGAAGGTGATGATGCGATTCGAGAGCCCGACCTCCTCGTTGGTCAGCCCCCAGCGCTCGCGGCCGAACAGGATGCCGGCCTTGCCCCCGGTCGCGACGTGACCCGAGATCTCGGCCGCGGCTGCCTCGGGCCCCACCACCGGCTTGGCCTGGTCATGGGGACGCGCGGTGGTGGCGAACAGCAGGTCGAGATCGGCGACCGCTTCGCCGACCGTGTCGAACAATTCGACCTTTTCCAGAATGTAGTCGGCGCCGGCCGCGGCGCGCTGGGCGGCGATGTTGGGCCAGCCGTCGCGGGGATTGACGATGCGCAATCGGCTGAGCGCAAAATTGCCCATGGCGCGCGCGGCCATGCCGATGTTTTCGCCAAGCTGCGGCTCGACCAGGATCACGATGGGACCGTCGAGGGAAAGGCCCGCCTTGCTCTTGTCAGTCCCCGACATCTCGCTTCGCTTTCACACTGGTTCTCAAGGCCTTGGCAAGGCGCTCTTCAGGAATTGATTCAAAGCCGGTCTGCCCCGATCCGTTGGGGCCGGCTGCCCGTTCGCCTGTCGTTTGCCTGTCCTGACGAAATTCTCAAGGGAAATAACGGGTTGGATTCGACTTTTGAATCTCTTCTGAAGCCTGAGGCCCGCCCCCGCGGCAGGGCCCGCCCCGCCCCCCATCTGGGCAAGCTGGATGAGCTAAAAGTGCATAATCCCTTGGCTTTCGCCCGCTGCAGTCCGGTGCTAAGAGGCGGCGGATATTCCCGTGGCGCGCCAAAGCGCCGTTCCCAAGAGGCTTCCCCGATCATGGCAAAAATCAAGGTGTCCAACCCCGTCGTCGAACTCGATGGCGACGAGATGACCCGGATCATCTGGCAGTACATCAAGGACAAGCTGATCAACCCGTACCTTGATGTCGAGCTGCTGTATTTCGACCTGGGCATGGAGTACCGCGACGAGACCAACGATCAGGTCACCATCGACGCCGCCGAAGCCATCAAGAAGGTCGGCGTCGGCGTCAAGTGCGCCACCATCACCCCGGACGAGGCCCGGGTGAAGGAGTTCAACCTCAAGCAGATGTGGAAGTCGCCGAACGGCACCATCCGCAACATCCTCGGCGGCGTGATCTTCCGCGAGCCGATCATCTGCAAGAACGTGCCGCGCCTGGTTCCCGGCTGGACCAAGCCAATCATCATCGGCCGCCACGCCTATGGCGACCAGTACCGCGCCACCGACATCAAGTTCCCGGGCAAGGGCACGCTGTCGATGAAGTTCGTCGGCGAGGACGGCACCGTCATCGAGAAGGAAGTGTTCAAGGCGCCCGGCGCCGGTGTCGCCATGGAGATGTACAATCTCGACGACTCCATCATCGACTTCGCCCGCGCCTCGCTGAACTACGGCCTGCTGCGCAACTACCCGGTCTACCTCTCGACCAAGAACACCATCCTCAAGGTCTATGACGGCCGCTTCAAGGACATCTTCCAGGACATCTACGACCGCGAGTTCAAAAAGGAATTCGAGGCCAAGGGCCTGACCTACGAGCACCGCCTGATCGACGACATGGTGGCTTCGGCCCTGAAGTGGTCCGGCGGCTATGTCTGGGCGTGCAAGAACTACGATGGCGACGTGCAGTCCGACACGGTCGCGCAGGGCTACGGCTCGCTCGGCCTGATGACCTCGGTGCTGCTCACCCCCGACGGCAAGACCGTGGAAGCCGAAGCCGCCCACGGCACGGTGACCCGCCATTACCGCGAGCACCAGAAGGGCAAGGAGACCTCGACCAACTCGATCGCGTCGATTTTCGCCTGGACCCGCGGCCTGTCGCATCGCGCCAAGCTCGACAACAATGCCGAGCTCGCCAAGTTCGCGAGCACCCTGGAGAAGGTCTGCGTCGACACCGTCGAGGAAGGCTACATGACCAAGGACCTCGCGCTCCTGGTCGGCGCCGACCAGCGCTGGCTCTCGACCACCGGCTTCCTCGACAAGGTCGCCGAGAATCTCACGAAAGCGTTGGCGTAAGCCCGCGCATTATTTTCGTCTGATCGGGGTTAGACATCATTATGGGCCGCGCCGAGGCGCGGCCCATTTTTTGAGACCCCTCGCGCGGAGATGCGACCATGTCGATCAAGCTTGCTGTCCCCTGCCTGATGCTGCTGGCCGCCCTGGCCGGGCCGGCCGCCGCCGCGGAGCCGCTCCCCGACGCCATCGCCGCCCCCGGCGAGACCGTCGTGCTCAGCGTCCATGCCGAAGGCGCGCAGGTCTATGACTGCAAGGCCGCCGCCGACGGCAAGCTTGCCTGGGCCTTCCGCGAGCCGGTGGCGACGCTGCTCGCCGAGGGCAAGACCGTCGGCCGCCACTATGCCGGCCCGAACTGGGAACTCGCCGACGGCAGCGCCGTGGCCGGCAAGGCCATCGGCAACGCGCCGGGCGCAACCGCCGCCGATATCCCCTGGCTGAAGCTGGAGGTCGCCTCCCGCCGCGGCAGCGGCATCCTGACGCCGGTCACCACCGTCCAGCGCATCAACACCCACGGCGGCAAGCTCGAGGGTTCTTGCGACAAGGCCGGCGAGTTCAAAAGCGCGCCCTACTCGGCCGAGTACGTCTTCCTGAAAAAGGGCTGACCGCCTAGCGGTCGGTGTCGTCGCGCTCCGCCTGCGCCAATTCTGCCGCCGCAAGATCGCCGGTCTCCTCGAGCCGTGCCTTCGCGGTCTGGTGGACGTGGGCGGCGAGCGTCGGCATGCGCTCGATCAGGGCGTGAAAATCCTGGGCGTCGAGCACGAGCAGCCGCGTCTTGCGCGTCGCCGTCACCGTGCCGCTGCGTTTGGTCTTGTGCAGCAACGCGATCTCGCCGAAGAAGGTGCCGTCGCCAAGCCGCACCTGCTGGCTCGGCAGCGCGATCTCGACCTCGCCCGCAGTGATGAAATACATCGACGAGGCGGCATCGCCACGGCGCACCAATATTTCGCCCTGCTCGATGGTGCGGGCGCGGAGCAACCGCATGATGTCGGCGATCTCCGCCGCCGAAAGATGCGAGAACAGCGGCACCCGCGCCAGCATGCCCCAGGTCACCACGAAGTCGCGCCGCCTCACCTCCTCGGCAAAGGCGGTCGAGATGATCGCGACCGGCAGCGCGATCATGGCAAAACCTGAGATGATCGCAAACACCGAGACGAATTTGCCGAGCGGCGTCACCGGCACGACGTCGCCATAGCCGACGGTGCCGAGCGTCACGATCGCCCACCACATCGCGTCGGGAATGGTGCCGAGCTTGCTGGGCTGCACGTCGCGCTCGATGGCGTAGAGCAGCGAGGCGAAGGTCAGTACCACGCCGATCAGGATGACGATGCAGCCGATCAGCGCACGCCGCTCGGCATGGATGGCCGCGAGCAGCGAGCGCATCGCCGGCGAATAACGGATCAGCTTGAAGAACGGCAGCACGCCGAGCCCAGCCAGCGTCGCGTGCCGGCCGGTGGCCAGCACGATCGCGGCCGGCAGGAACGCCATGAGGTCGATGATGCCGAGCGCGGAGAAGGCATAAGAGAGCCGGTCGGACAGCGCGGAGCCGTTGCGCTGGGTGTGCCCCGCCACGGTCCACAGCCGCGCCAGATATTCGAGCGCGAACACGATGACGGCGAGGACGGCGACCGCGCTGAACAGCGTGTCGAACCGCGCGTCGAGCTCCGGCACCGAGGCGAGGATCATCGCGACCACGTCGAGCACGATGACGCTGATGATCACCTGGATGAAGCGCGACCCGATCGAGTAGGCGAGCGGATCGTGCTCCAGCAATTCGTACAGGCGATCCCTTAGGTTGGGATCGGCCGAGCCACGTCCTCGCGGAACGAGGCGCATGGCCGTTTACGCGCCTGCCATCGCTTTTTCGATCGCCGCGAGCGCCTCGGGCGCCTTGGCGCCATCGGGACCGCCAGCCTGCGCCATGTCGGGCCGGCCGCCGCCGCCCTTGCCGCCGAGCGCCTCGGAGGCGACGCGCACCAGGTTCACGGCATTGAAGCGCGCGGTGAGATCGGCGGTGACGCCGACCACGATCCCGGCCTTGCCGTCCTCGGTGACGCCGACGATGGCGACCACGCCGGAGCCGATCTGCTTCTTGCCGTCGTCCGCAAGGCTCTTGAGATCCTTCATCTCGATGCCCTCGACCGCGCGCGCCATCAGCTTGACGTCGCCGACCTCGCGCACGCCTGCGGCTGCGCCGTTCCCGACGGATGTACCGCCGCCCATCGCGAGCTTCTTGCGGGCGTCGGAGAGCTCGCGCTCGAGCTTCTTGCGCTCCTCCATCAGGGCTGTGATGCGCGCCGGAACGTCGTCGATCGAGGTGCGCAGCTCGTTGGCCGCGGTCTTCGCCAGCGCCATGGTCTCGTTGGCGTGCCTGCGCGCATAGTTGCCGGTCAGCGCCTCGATGCGGCGCACGCCGGAGGCCACCGCGCTCTCGCCGGTCAGCGTGATCAGGCCGATGTCGCCGGTGCGCTTCACATGGGTGCCGCCGCAGAGCTCGACCGACCAGCCGAGCGCGTTGGCACCGCGCTCCCGCGCGGTCCGGCCCATCGAGACGACGCGAACCTCGTCGCCGTATTTCTCGCCGAACAGGGCGCGCGCGCCGGCCTCGCGCGCTTCGTCCACGCCCATGACGCGCGTGGTGACCTCGTCATTCTCCAGCACCACGTCGTTGGCGATGTCCTCGACGCGGGCGAGCTCTTCCGCCGTGATCGGCTTCGGATGCACGAAGTCGAAGCGCAGACGGTCGGGCGCGACCATCGAGCCGCGCTGGGCGATGTGATCGCCGAGCACCTGGCGCAGCGCCTCGTGGATGAGATGCGTCGCCGAGTGATGCGCGCGGATCGAGGAGCGCCTGCCGTGATCGACCTCGAGCTGGAGCGCGGTGCCGAGCTTCAGCTCGCCGCTCTCGACGGTGCCGACGTGAACGAAGAGATCGCCGAGCTTCTTCTGCGTGTCGGTGACGCGGAACTTGATGCCGCCTTCGCCGCTGAGCACGCCGGTGTCACCGACTTGGCCGCCGGACTCCGCGTAGAACGGCGTCTGGTTGAGCACGATCGCGCCGGTCTCGCCGGCCTTGAGGCTCGCGGTTTCCTGGCCGTCCTTCACCAGCGCGGAGACCACGCCTTCGGCGCTCTCGGTCTCATAGCCCAGGAATTCGGTGGCCCCGAGCTTCTCGCGCAGCGGGAACCAGATCGCTTCGGAAGCCGCCTCGCCCGAACCCTTCCAGGACTCGCGCGCCTTGGCCTTCTGGCGCTCCATCGCGTCGGTGAACGAAGCTTGATCCACGCCGATGCCGCGCGACTTCAGCGCGTCCTGGGTCAGGTCGAGCGGGAAGCCGTAGGTGTCGTACAGCGTGAAGGCGACGTCGCCGTCGAACATGTCGCCTTTCTTCAGGGACGCGCTCTTCTCGTCGAGGATGGCAAGGCCGCGCACCAGCGTCTTGCGGAAGCGGGTCTCTTCCAGCCGCAGCGTCTCTTCGATCAAATTCTCCGCGCGCATCAGATCGGGATAGGCCTGGCCCATCTCACGCACCAGCGCCCAGACCAGGCGATGCATCAGCGGCTCTTTCGCACCCAGCAGCTGCGCATGGCGCATCGCGCGGCGCATGATCCGGCGCAGCACATAGCCGCGGCCCTCGTTCGAGGGCAGCACACCGTCTGCGACCAGGAAGGCGGAGGAACGCAGATGGTCGGCGATGACGCGGAACGAGGCCACGGTCTGCTCGTTCGGCCCGGCGCCGAGCGCTGACGACGTCGCATCGATCAGATGGCGGAACAGATCGGTCTCGAACACGCTGTCGACGCCCTGCATGATGCTGGCCATGCGCTCGAGGCCCATGCCGGTGTCGATCGAGGGACGCGGCAGATCCACGCGCTCCTCCTTCGTCACCTGCTCGTACTGCATGAACACCAGGTTCCAGAATTCGAGGAAGCGGTCGCCGTCCTCTTCCGGCGAGCCCGGAGGTCCGCCCCAGATGTGATCGCCGCGGTCGATGAATATCTCCGAGCACGGGCCGCACGGGCCGGTGTCGCCCATCGCCCAGAAATTGTCCGAGGTCGGGATGCGGATGATGCGGTCGTCGGAGAAGCCCGCGATCTTCTTCCACAGCCCAGCCGCCTCGTCGTCGGTGTGGTAGACGGTGACGAGCAGCTTGTCTTTCTTGAGCCCGAACTCCCGCGTGATCAGGGTCCAGGCCAGCTCGATCGCGCGCTCCTTGAAATAGTCGCCGAACGAGAAATTGCCGAGCATCTCGAAGAAGGTAAGATGGCGCGCGGTGTAGCCGACATTGTCGAGGTCGTTGTGCTTGCCGCCGGCGCGCACGCATTTCTGCGAGGTGGTGGCACGCTGATAGGGCCGCTTCTCGACGCCGGTGAAGACGTTCTTGAACTGCACCATGCCGGCATTGGTGAACATCAACGTCGGGTCGTTGCGCGGCACCAATGGCGAGGACGACACGATCTCGTGGCCGTTCTCGGCAAAGAAGTTCAGAAAGGTCGACCTGATCTCGTTGACGCCGCTCATGTTCATCCAATCGGGTGTGCTTGGACCCGCGATACGCCATCCAAACCGGGCATTTGGGCTGATATCTGCGCGTCAAAGCGCTTTTAGACAAGGCCAGCTGCGCTGTCCAGAAACTGTGCAAGGAGATCAGTGAGTTGCCGCAGGCGCGCAACCCCGTTTGCAATCCCGTTGAAAGCCGCCAGGTGCGCGTTGACAGGCTTGGCCGGCCTGTGGTCTGTACCCATCTGTATCGTACGGCCACGTCGGGAGAGACCGGCTTTGGTGCCGGCGCCGAAGGAGCAACCGCCCCGGAAACTCTCAGGCAAAAGGACCGCGTGGCTTTGACGACATCTGGAAAGAGGCGCCGACGGGCATAGCCCGGACGACGTCCGCCGACGGGATAATACTCTCAGGCACAGCGACAGATGGGGCTTCGACTGGTTGCTACCGGGGAATCGTCCCCGGGGAACCGCCGAGGGCCCCGTGATGCTTGCGCGCGACGACCAAGATTCCCTGAAACGTACGCCCCTTCACGGGCTTCATGTCTCCCTCTGCGGCAAGATGGTGCCGTTCGCGGGCTATGACATGCCCGTGCAGTACCCCGCGGGCGTCCTGAAGGAGCACCTCCATACCCGTTCCTCCGCCGGCCTGTTCGACGTCTCCCACATGGGCCAGCTCGCGCTTCGGCCGAAGTCGGGCAAGGTCGAGGACGCCGCCCGCGCGCTGGAACGGCTGGTGCCGCAGGATATCGTGGCGGTTGCCCCGGGACGGCAGCGCTATGCCCAGTTCACCAATCCGGACGGCGGGATTCTCGACGATCTGATGGTCGCCAATTTCGGCGATCACCTGTTCCTGGTCGTCAACGCCGCCTGCAAGGAAGGGGACGAGGCGCATCTGCGCGCGCATCTCTCGGATGACTGCATCATCGATTCGCTTCAAGACCGCGCGCTGATCGCGCTGCAGGGCCCGAAGGCGGAAGCCGCATTGGCGAAATTGTGTGCAGAGGCGCCCTCCATGAAGTTCATGGACGCCGGCCCGCACAAGGTTGCCGGTCTCGACTGCTTCGTCTCGCGCTCCGGCTACACCGGCGAGGACGGGTTCGAGATTTCGGTCCCCGCGGCCGATGCCGAGCGCCTCGCCAGGACGCTGCTGGACAATCCCGACGTGATGCCGATCGGCTTAGGGGCCCGCGACAGCCTGCGGCTGGAAGCCGGGCTCTGCCTCTACGGCCACGACATCGACACCGCCACCACGCCGGTCGAGGCCGCGCTGGAATGGTCGGTGCAGAAGAGCCGCCGCAGCGGCGGCGCCCGCGCCGGTGGCTTCCCCGGCACTGATGTGATCCTCGCTCATTTCGACAACGGCGCGAGCCGCCGCCGGGTCGGCCTGCGCACGGAAGGCCGCGCGCCGGTGCGCGAGGGCGCGCCGCTGTTTGCGGATGAAGCGGGCGGCGAGCCGATCGGAAAGGTCACCTCGGGCGGTTTCGGCCCGAGCCTGAACGCGCCCGTCGCGATGGGCTATGTGCCCATGGCATCGAGCGCGCTCGATACAAAACTCTTCGCCGAAGTGCGCGGCCAGCGGCTGCCGCTCACGGTCGCCGCCATGCCCTTCGTAAAAAACACCTACAAACGCTGAGGACTGAGAAAATGACCACGACGCTGTACTCCTCCGACCATGAATGGCTGGCCATCGACGGCGACGTCGCCACCGTCGGCATCACCGACTACGCGCAGTCGCAGCTCGGCGACGTCGTATTCGTCGAGTTGCCGAAGGTCGGCCGCAGCCTGAAGAAGGCGGAAGCCGCCGCCGTCGTGGAATCGGTGAAGGCCGCCTCCGACGTCTACGCGCCTGTCACCGGCGAAGTGCTCGAGACCAACGACGCGCTCGCCGCCGAACCGGCGTTGGTGAACTCCGACGCGCAAGGCAAGGCGTGGTTCTTCAAGATCAAGATTGCCGACAAGAGCGAGCTCGGCGGCCTCATGGATGAAGCCGCCTACAAGGCCCACACGGCGTGAAATGAAGCGAACTCTGACCTCATATTCGGTGTCATCACCCGCCTTGTGCGCACTGCGCACTGGGGCGGGTGATCCAGTACGCCGCGGCTTCTCGGCTCAAGCCGTGACGCCTGCGTTTACTGGATGCCCCGCCTTCGCGGGGCATGACGGCGACAGCGAAATCTAAAGCGAGGACCCATGATGACCGCGCACCGCAAATCCAATGGCGACACCGCCGCCACCTTCGTTCGCCGCCACATCGGCCCGTCGGCGCGCGACGTCACCGCAATGCTGGAGGCCGTCGGCGCCAAGAGCGTGGACGCCCTGATGGCGGAGACGCTGCCGGCCTCGATCCGGCAGACCGCCCCGCTCGATCTCGGCAAGCCCTTGAGCGAGACCGAGGCGATCGCGCACATGGCCGAGCTCGCGCGAGAGAACCAGGTCTTCACCTCGCTGATCGGCCAAGGCTATTCCGGCACGGTTTTGCCCGCGGTGATCCAGCGCAACATTCTGGAGAATCCCGCCTGGTACACGGCTTACACGCCTTACCAGCCCGAGATCAGCCAGGGCCGGCTGGAAGCGCTGCTCAACTTCCAGACCATGATCTGCGACCTCACCGGGCTCGACGTCGCTAACGCCTCGCTGCTCGACGAGGCGACCGCCGCGGCCGAAGCCATGGCGCTCGCCGAGCGCCACTCGCGGGTCGAAGCAAAAGCCTTCTTCGTCGACAAGGACGTGCATCCGCAGACGCTGGCGGTGATGCGCACCCGCGCCGAGCCGCTGGGCTGGACCCTGATCGTCGGCGATCCCCTCGCCGATCTCGACAAGGCCGACGTGCTCGGCGCGCTGCTGCAATATCCGGGCTCCTCGGGCGCCGTGCGCGACCTCAGGCCCGCGATCGCGACGTTGAAGGCCAAGGGCGCACTCGCGATCGTTGCCGCCGATCTCTTGGCCCTGACGCTGCTCGCCTCGCCCGGCGAGCTCGGCGCGGACATCGCGATCGGCTCGGCGCAGCGTTTTGGCGTGCCGATGGGCTATGGCGGGCCGCACGCGGCCTATATGGCGGTGCGCGATGCGCTGAAGCGCTCGCTGCCCGGCCGCATCGTCGGCCTCTCCGTGGACTCGCGCGGGATGCCGGCCTATCGCCTCGCGCTGCAGACCCGCGAGCAGCACATTCGCCGCGAGAAGGCGACCTCCAACATCTGCACCGCGCAGGTGCTGCTCGCCGTGATCGCCTCGATGTACGCGGTCTATCACGGCCCCGAGGGGCTTGCGCAGATCGCGCGCAACGTGCATCGCCGCGCCGCCGTGCTTGCCGCCGGCCTACGCAAGCTCGGCTTCGCGCCGCAGTCGGATAGCTTCTTCGACACGCTCAGCGTGGACGCCGGTGCCAGGCGCGCCGAGATCGTCGCGCGCGCTACCGCCGAGACAATCAACCTCGGCGTTGGCGAAACCGCGCTCCGCATCGCGCTCGACGAGACCACAACGCCGGCGACCGTCGAGGCGGTCTGGCGCGCGTTCGGCGGCACGCTTGTTTACGCCGAAATCGACGCCACCACGCGCGAGGCGCTGCCGGAGGCGCTGAAGCGCACTACCGCCTTCCTCACCCATCCCGTCTTCCACGCGCATCGCTCGGAGACCGAGATGCTGCGCTACATGCGCAAGCTCAGCGACCGCGATCTCGCGCTCGACCGCGCGATGATTCCGCTCGGCTCCTGCACGATGAAGCTGAACGCGACCACCGAGATGATGCCGCTGACCTGGCCGGAGTTCGGGTCCTTGCATCCGTTCGCGCCGCGTGAGCAGGCCAAGGGTTACCACGCGCTGTTCGCGCGGCTGGAAAAGTGGCTGTGCGACATCACCGGCTATGACGCGATCTCGCTGCAGCCGAATTCCGGCGCGCAGGGCGAATATGCCGGACTGCTCGCGATCCGCGGCTATCATGCCGCGCGCGGCGAGACGCACCGAAAAATCTGCCTGATCCCCTCCTCCGCCCACGGCACCAACCCGGCTTCGGCCGCGATGGTCGGCATGGACGTGGTGGTGGTCGCCTGCGAGAAGAACGGCGACGTCGACGTCAATGATCTCCGCGCCAAGGCCGAGAAGCACTCGAAAGATCTCGCCGCGGTGATGATCACCTATCCCTCGACGCACGGCGTGTTCGAGGAGCACATTCGCGAGATCTGCGACATCGTCCACGACCATGGCGGCCAGGTGTATCTGGACGGCGCCAACCTCAACGCGCAGGTCGGCCTGTCCCGGCCCGGCGATTACGGCGCCGACGTCAGCCATCTCAACCTGCACAAGACCTTCTGCATCCCGCATGGCGGCGGCGGCCCCGGCATGGGCCCGATCGGCGTGAAGGCGCATCTCGCGCCGTTCCTGCCCGGTCATCCGGCGACGCAAGCCGAAGCACCGGTCGGCCCGGTCTCGGCCGCGCCGTTCGGCTCGGCGTCGATCCTGACCATCTCCTACATCTACATTCTGATGATGGGCGGTGACGGCCTGAAGCGCGCCACCGAGATCGCGATCCTCAACGCCAACTACATTGCCGCGCGCCTCGATGCGCACTTCCCGGTGCTCTACAAGAACGCGAAGGGCCGCGTCGCACATGAGTGCATCGTCGACCCGCGCGCGCTGAAGACGACGTCGGGCGTCACCGTGGACGACATCGCAAAACGCCTGATCGACTACGGCTTCCATGCCCCCACCATGAGTTTTCCGGTGCCGGGCACGCTGATGATCGAGCCGACCGAATCGGAATCG
The DNA here is from genome assembly GCF_055811795.1 of Bradyrhizobium sp. MI1.7. Lineage (NCBI taxonomy): Bacteria > Pseudomonadati > Pseudomonadota > Alphaproteobacteria > Hyphomicrobiales > Nitrobacteraceae > Bradyrhizobium > Bradyrhizobium sp. MI1.7. Next base: position 70,399 of record NZ_JBVVPO010000036.1, on the reverse strand, counting down.
AAGGCGGAGCTGGATCGTTTCTGCGACGCCATGATCGCGATCCGGAAGGAGATTGCCGAGGTCGAGGCCGGCCGCTTCAAGATCGAGGCTTCGCCTTTGCGCCACGCCCCGCACACCGTGCACGACATCGCGGATGATGCTTGGAATCGCGCCTACACCCGCGCCGAGGGCTGCTTCCCCGTGGGCACCTCGCGCACCGACAAATATTGGTGCCCGGTCGGCCGCGTCGACAACGTCTACGGCGACCGCAACCTGGTGTGCTCGTGCCCGCCGGTCAGCGATTACGCGGAAGCGGCGGAGTAAGGGATCGTAGCTTCGTAGGGTGGGCAAAGCGACTTGTCCGCCGTAGCTCGAAGAGCGAAGGCGGAAGCGTGCCCACCACCTTTGTGCGCGTTGGAATATGGTGGGCACGGCGCTTACGCGCCTTTGCCCACCCTACGGCCCCGAACGCGTATCTAGGGTGCAACCAGCGAACAGTTCTTTCGGTCCCACCGCCAAAGCCGTTCGTTGGTGAGAAGCGTACCACCCCACCAGCGTCGAATCGGGTTTTGACGGCGGAAATCCTCCCGGCCTTCAAGGACCGCTTCCCCAAATTCGGTGAGCGATAGCCGGCTTCGGCGAAAGGCGGCGTTGCGGCCTCGCGCATCGTGCGGGGCCAGCGTCGCGAGTTTCGGATCGAGACCCGTGATCACCGGCATTGGGCCGGACCCAAGCCCTTCGAGCAGCGGGCCCAATTCCCATTGATCGAACACGCGCGTTTGCAGCGGACCGTCCGGTTGAAACAGCTCCTTGGTACGGTTGTGCCCCCGCGCAATCAGGTCGAGAAGCCGCGCTTCCGTCGTACCTAGTCCGGTGATTGGTGATGGCAGTTCTGCCAGCAATTGTTCCATCGCAGGCTTCAGGAAGGGCAGCCTGGGGAAATCCCTGCCGAGCAATCCGAAACAGAGCTCCGGCGTTGGCGCCCGGTAGGCTTCCCAGGCCATGTTGGCGATCTCGAAGTCGCAGTCCGCGACCTCCAATTCCCGCACCATACGATCGCGAAGCTCTGTGCCGTCCGCTCCGCGCAGATCGAAATTGACACGTCGCAATCTCAGACGATCGGTGATCGATGGATGGGACCGCAAATAATCGAGGATCCAGATCAGTTGCAACTGACTATTGGGCTCAGGGTCGAACCACAGCTCGATGAGATCGACGCCATAGGTCTCGCAAAACCAAATCAGGCCTGTCTCCTTGTGCGCTAGACCGGTCTGAGGCAACCGGCCAACAAGATCGGACCAACGCACCTCTGGATCGCCTCTGACATAGCCTCCCGTCAGGTATTGCTCGAGGTGATGCGAGGTAGGCAGTGGCCCCGAAACGAAGCGAAAGATAAACGGGACGACCATGTCGGCACGATTTGCGTAGGTGAGACCCACGCCGGACGAACTGGTCAGGATCACGCGTTTCATCGCGAACGCCCCCAAAACGAAACGGGCACTGACGACGTCGGCAACTCAACGTCTTCAGCGCCCGCTCCTCGCGATAATTTTTCGCGTTAGGTCTTACTCGTCCGCCGGCTCCTCGCCGTCGGCGTCGCGCTCGGGGGTGCCGGCAAGAATCTGCTCGGCAATCAGGCCGGAGTTCTGGCGAATCGAGGTCTCGATCTTGGCGGTGATGTCAGGGTTGGCCTTCAAAAACGCTTTCGAGTTCTCGCGGCCCTGGCCGAGGCGCTGGCTGTCGTAGGAGAACCAGGCGCCGGACTTTTCGACGATGCCGGCCTTGACGCCGAGATCGAGGATCTCGCCCATCTTGGAGACGCCCTCGCCGTACATGATGTCGAATTCGACCTGCTTGAAGGGCGGCGCCAGCTTGTTCTTCACCACCTTGACGCGCGTGGTGTTGCCGACCACTTCGTCGCGCTCCTTGATCGCGCCGATGCGGCGGATGTCGAGACGGACGGAGGCATAGAATTTCAGCGCGTTGCCGCCGGTCGTGGTTTCCGGCGAGCCGTACATCACACCGATCTTCATGCGGATCTGGTTGATGAAGATCACCATGGTGTTGGATTTGTTGATGGAGGCCGTCAGCTTGCGCAGCGCCTGGCTCATCAGACGGGCCTGGAGACCCGGCAGCGCGTCGCCCATCTCGCCCTCGAGCTCGGCCTTCGGCACCAGAGCCGCGACCGAATCGACCACCAGCACGTCCACCGCACCCGAGCGCACCAGTGTGTCGCAGATCTCCAGCGCCTGCTCGCCCGTGTCCGGCTGCGAAATCAGGAGCTCGTCGATGTTGACGCCCAGCTTGCGCGCATAGACCGGGTCGAGCGCGTGCTCGGCGTCGATGAAGGCGCAGATTCCGCCCTTCTTCTGCGCTTCCGCCACCGTGTGCAGCGCCAGCGTGGTCTTGCCCGAGGATTCCGGCCCGTAGATTTCCACGACGCGCCCCTTCGGCAGACCACCGATCCCGAGCGCAATGTCGAGCCCGAGGGAACCCGAGGACACCGCCTCGACATCCATCGACCGGTCGTTCTTGCCGAGCTTCATCACCGAGCCCTTGCCGAACTGGCGCTCGATCTGGGAGAGCGCGGCGGCCAGAGCTTTACTCTTGTCCATGGAAGATCCTTCGACGATACGCAGGGCAGTGTTGGACATTGGGTCGTGCTCCTTATGGCGAGGATTCGCTAGAGGGACAAACGATTGGCGGGGCGGGCCGGCGATAAAAGTAATGTACCCTATTTGTTCCAAGTTCGCAATATGTTCTTTCGCGGATTTTGGTACTGGCCTGTTTCCGGCGACATTGGCCTGGTTTGAAATGACACGTGGCCTGTTTTGTTCTGGGCCAACCATAAGGTGTATTCACGGGCGGAACACGCCGTCATATATTACCGAAATTTCCCGGTTCTGGCACAATCTGCATAGACGCTCGTTCCGATTGAGCGCAGGGTTCCCTCTCAATCGGGGGGTGACACCATGACCGAGCGACTTATTCAGACAGGTATTGTCACCGTAGGCACCGTGAACGCTGGCCTAATCGTCTGGCTGATCCTGATGATTTGAGGCCGCCTCAGTTGGCGGCCTCTTTTCCATCCAGCTTCTCATCGATGTAGGCCCGCGCTCCCTTTGAGGCCGCTCTAGTGGGAGCCATTCCTGCGAAGCGATCTCCTTGCCCGATCCTGGGATAAACAATCCATTCCCATTTTTCTTCGGTGAGTGGCCGGCCATAAAGCCGCCGTCCGGTGCGGTCCTATAGTGGCCCTACTTCGCATCTGCGAGTGGCCGGCATCTAACCGGCGGGTTTTTCTTTGTCCTCGTGCGGCTGCTCGCCGCGGTTTTCGGCAGTCTGCTCCGGATCCCCGGGCTTCTTCCCGGCCATGTTCCCAGGATTGAAATGGTACTTGCCGTCCGGATTCTCGCCGGGCTGCTTCTCATTTGGATTTTTATTGTTGTCGTCGGCCATAAGGCTGTTCCTTTAGAGGGAGGAACAACATGCAACAGGGCGGGCAATCCCTTAGTTCCTACCAGTGGCCTACTTTGCAATCCCGAGTGGCCTATTTCGGCAGTACCCGGATGCTGGCCTGGTTTCCGAGCGCGGTGGCCTAGTTTGATTTTCGCGGTGGCCCGATTTGGATTTGAAGAACGGACCGCAAACGAATGTGTTCCGCTAAGCGAACATGAGGTGTAGAGTTCCGTAGAACTTCTGTGCCCCTTGAAAGTTTTAAGCAGAGCGAACTTTGTGACAGGAGGAAGTCATGAAGCGCTTCCGATTCAAACCGGATAGAGTGCTTGGAGAGCGGCTCATCAAGGAAGCCAGACTAGCGCGAGAAAAGGCAGAACAATTGCAGGCGGCCCCAGAGCAAGAGGCTCTTTTGAAGAAGGCCCACGAATCCGATGTCGCCGCCCGCATTGAGGAATGGTTGAAATCATCCGGCTTGCAGCCGCCGAAGTAAGCCCGTCGCGTTGACTCCGCTGATTCTCGAAACAGCGGGCCAGCGGGCCATGCAAGATCATCTGGTTCAACTTGAGAAGCTGCGGAAGGACGCGGCGGAGTGCGCTCTCATCCGCGACCGACGCCGCTAAGCGCGAACTATTCGACCGCCTCGCAAGTCATCTCACAGTCCTGGCCGACCAAGTTGAAATGGCGATGCTCGAACGGAAGACCGGTTAAGGCCGCCTCAGTTGGCGGCTTCTTTGCCAGCTTCCCGGCGAAGCTTTCGCAAAAGGATTTCGATGTAGCCTTCCAAGTCAGCCACGCTGTCAGCCGACAATCCCTCCGGGAAAAACGCGCAAGCTCGCCATTCATAGAACCACGGAAAAGAAGTGCCCTAATCCGCCTCTGCGCGTGTGAAACGATCTCGTCTCCTGCCCGTATCTATTGGGCTGGGGGATTTCAATGCCCAGTTCGACGCAGCGCCGCCACGCATCCATTTGAGCTTGGTCGCGTTGTGCCGTTGAACCTTCTCGTCATCCATTCGGACTGATCAATATCCGGGATTTTGCTAATCCCTCTCGGGGCTGGAACGCCGCCGCCTGCGCTTCATTTCAAGCGGGCGGCGTTTTCATTTCATTTGTGGCCTGATCTCCACTGAGCGGCGCCGACAGTTTCACACGACTGTCATGGCACGTTCCTAGCATTGTCATGCGACGGGGGTCCGGCGCGCGGCTCTCCGTCCAACCTCGGCCTAGACCACCAGATGGGCGGAGAGCTCGCCGACCTCCTGAACCATGGCGGCACGCCCGGGTTGGTTCGGCATGTATCGCATCCGGTATTTTTGCACCTTCCTCGCCGTGACCGGAATCGGCTTCGTATTTCTGGTCACGCAAACCCGCTTTGTAGGCGGATGAAGTCAGGCCCCCGCAGTGGGCGGCCGGACGGGAACGACTCTCCAACATCGGGATTGAGATTCCGGTCTGTGGCGCGACACTCTCGCGCCATCCACCCGGAACGGTCCATCGTACAATGCGCGCGTTGGCGATGGGCCGGGTCTCGTGAGGCCGCCTCGGTTGGCGGCCTCTTTCGTTTCGTGAAGTCTTCCTTCCGCCAAGGAAGCCCCTCCGTACTGACTGGTTGATCCCGATAGATCATCTTGAAGATGCTGGCCGCCGGATCCATGCCGCGCCCGTTCTTTCTGCTTTAGCGACACGCCCAGCTCAATAACATGGCGCTAAGTTGCGGCGGAGCGTGCTGTCCGCATTTGAGCCGTTGTGTCCCAAGTTGAATTCGGCAGTGTCCTAATTCGTAAAAGTTCCGAATGGCGGGACAAATTGAGGACTCGCTAATCCCCTGATCCGAGCGCACACTTTCACCATCACCGCCCGGATCGTGGCTACCATCGGTGACGAGAACGCTCCATCACAGCGCTCCCGCCCCCTCGAACAGGGAGCAGCGCCTTGCAAAGACGGCAACGCATCAGACAATCCGTATCTCTTCAGGACAGGCTGCGGGTCTTCGCTGACGATATCCGCACCCGGGCGGCAGAGCTTTCGCCCGGCGTTCAGAAGGATGAGATGCTGAGGAAAGCCCGTCAGGCTGACACCGCATGTCACCTCGAAGAGTGGGTCAATTCCTCGGGTTTGCAGGCACCTAAGTAAGCTGAGCATCGATGGCTCAGTATTTTTTCGACCTCAGGTCGGATGGCATCTTCTCGCAGGACAAAGATGGCGTCGAACTGCTGGACGCCGAGGCGGCACACGATATGGCGCTCGGCGCACTTGTCGATGCCGCCCGCGATGCGGTCATGGAAGGTTCAACGGGCCAGCATTTCGCGGTGGAAGTTCGTAACAGAACTGGCCGTGTTCTCGAAGTCACGGCCATTTTCAATTCCAGGATTTTCAGCAAGCAATGATAACGCCGCCTCAGTGGCGGCCTCTTTCACTTGAAGACGTCGTCTTCGCAATCAGCCGAAAGCTCGCGTCAAAGGCCGGTAATCTGGCTAGACAGGCGAATAGTCCTTCGGCAATCCCGTAACAAGTACTGCCCCCACGACGTTCTTTCTTCGAGACAATACTGATTCTCAGAAGTTCGCGGTAGGTGGTGGCCCGATCCCCGCTGCGGCGTCCCGCAACGTGACATAAAACCTTGGCACAGGTTGTGCACACTCATCATCACCGGGGTTTTGCATCCACCTCTCCGGGGCTGGAAAGCCGCCGCCCGCGCGACATTTAAGCGGGCGGCGTTTTTATTGATGTCGCAATCTGACAGCCCCGCTGTCCTAATTAGGACAGCACCCGGATTTGGTGCTGGCTTGTTTCCGAGCGCGGTGGCCTGGTTTGAAATTCACCGTGGCTTGATTTGAAAAGTTCACTTTGGAACTGAAGGTGGCCCGTCTGCATATTAAGTTCGCTGGAACTCAAACCCTGCGGTTAGGACCCGTAAAGACGAGGTTGTGTCATGAAGCAGCGCCGTCGTTTCACGCAGACCGTGTCACTGGAAGAACGACTTGCCGGAGAAGCGAAACGCCTCCGCGAACAAGCTAAAGCCCTCCCTCACGGTCCTCAACGAGAGGACCTCCTCCGCAAAGCCAGACAGGCTGAGACCGGCTCGCACATGAGCGAGTGGCTGAGATCGCCGGGGCTTCAACCGCCCAAGCCAGCCTAGAAGCAGACGCGCCTGAGGTATCGCGTTGCCGGCACAGATCCGGTTTCTGTCCCGGCGTGGTCATTCGCGTTGGCGGCATCAACGCTTGAGGATGAAGGTTTTCCCAATTCCTGCGGCTGGCCCGATGAACCTTGGCACGGGACGTGCAGACAAAACGATATCGGGATTTTACAATTTCCCTCCCGGGGCTGGAAAGCCGCCGTCCGCGCTTCATTTAAGCGGACGGCGTTCTTGCTTCTGAAGCCCAACAAGCAGCCTGTCCTGACTTGATGTTCCGAGTGTCCCAATTGGGACAGCACCCGGGTTTGGGCGTGGTCTGTTTCCGACCTCACTGTCCGATTTTGAAACGAGCCTTTGAAACGAGCCGTGGCCGGATTTGAAGTCGTTCAATTGTCGCGAGGTGAGACAGCACGTCGCGGCAGGACGCAGTCACCCTCCACCTGTCACCGAGCGGCCCTTGGCAATCTACCGGTGATTGAAAACGCCATCACGCTCGCGCCTCGCTTCCCTCTCGGAAAGAAGCAACGCGGCAGAGCTTCGCGAAATCCTCCAAGAGCTCCGCAAGAAACTGAACCAACGCCGGCTCGATTGGCCGCCCCCGTCTTGATCCGTCACCGCGTTGGCGCGGCTGCTGCGGCGACAGAAAGCGAGGGGAAGCAGAACACTCTTTCACCAAGGCGGACAAGCGGCCGCTTCGAAACGTCGCGGCCTGCGGGAACAAAGTTCATGCGAATGGACGATGACCGCATCGAGATCGTCTCCCTAGCATTCACGCGCCTCGTTCGCTCGGTTCGATTCAAGATGCTCTGCGAACAGGCTCAAACCGAAGAAGGGTCTGCCACTTCCAGCCACGACCGCTTCGATCAACGAGGTACGATGAATGGATCAATTGTACGCCGAGCGGTTCGATAGCTCCCAGAGTTCGGAACACCGCCCATTCATTTCGGTGGCAATACCCACCTTCCGCCGACCGGAGATGGTGCGCCGTGCGATTCAAAGCGTGCTGCAGCAGGAGCACGCCGACTGGGAAATGGTGATCAGCGACGACGAAGGTCCGGAAGGCGCGACCTGGAGCATCCTGTCCGAGCACGCGCGGAGCGACCCGCGCATTCGCGTTATCGAGAACCACCGCGGCCGCGGCCAGGTTGAGAATACCAACAACGCGATGCTCGCATGTCGCGGCGACTGGATCAAAGTGCTGCACGACGACGACTGGCTCACGCCAGGATCGCTTGCGACTTTTGCGGAATTGGCGAGGAGGTACCCCGCCGCTGCGTTCATGACCTCCACATCTCATCTCGTTCAGGACAGCGGCATAAGGTACCGGCGAGGACGCCAGGTTTATCTGTATTCGGGCCAGCAGTGCCTGGCGGATCTCTATCTGGCGGGCAAGACCCGATTGCTTGGGATTGTCCCGTCGACCCTGCTGATCAACGGCAAGGTCATCCGGGCCGGTTGCCTGATGCGAAACTACAAGTCGATCAGTTGGGGCGTGGACCAACTGTTCTTTCTCGATCTCGCCTGCCAGGGCGACATGGTGGCGATCGACGACGGTCTTGTGTTCTACGACACGACCAACCACGCGAGCATCACGGCATTGGGATCGTTCCCTCAGATTGACCAGGAGACCATCGAACTCAAGCACCTCGCCTGGAGCCTTCTGGAGGATAAGCGCGGACTTCCCGATCCTGAAACGATGGTGCGTGCATTGCGGGTTGCCCGGCTGCGCACACGGATCCGTCGGCAGCCCCTGAGCGCAACGATCCGCGATGCGCTTCAAATGTTGCGCCCCTCGGTTTTGAAGGCGGCCAACCTGGCGATCCGAGCCTGGGCGCGCGCACCGGGTGCGATTGCAACCTTACCGGGGATCGCTCATTGCACGGATTTCCTGTGAGCTCATTCGGCAGTCCCGGTGTCAGAGTTGCCACAGCTGCGTTTGAGACACTGAGATAGGTGACCGAAAATCAGTCCCTCCCAAAGCCGCTCCCGTCTCCCGATCCGGAGCGCACCGAGGAAGCCGGACGGGAGTATGCCGCGGCCCATCGGTCGCGGGAATTTTTGGCAATGCGGCGGACTTGACTGCCGCGCGCCCGCATAGACATCGGGCGCAGCTGTTTCGATGATCGCCAGGCCCTTGCGCTCTCGGTCGGACATCATCCAACCGATGCCACCCATCCGAATGAAAAAATCTGCCCTGCGAGGGTGCCGGTCAGGCAATACGCACGTCTCCGTGGTCTGCCAATCGAAGACGACAGAGAAACCGTACCGGTCCTCGAGATGCATTTGCGCATGCGAATGCGGGGCAGGAAAATTTGGCAATTATGTGCTGAAACGAACAGAGGCGCGGTGGGGGTCGACTAAACTCGGATTCGCTTGGTCTTTGCCAAGGGCCAAGCATCCCCAAGCGGCCCCGGCCTTCACCCCTATCAAGCCCCACCGGCCGGGGCCGTCTTCAGGGACGAGCCTGTTTCCTGGCGTGGTGGCCTTTGATTTCGGGAGTGACGCGATTTGTGGCGCAGAACACAACCTGACGACGAATAGCTGTGGTAGGATGCGAGGCATTGCAACGCCAAGGGTCGTCAGCGCCCCGCGTGGGAACCGTATTAGGGTTGAGCTGTTGACCTGTTTCATAGATGGGCTCAATTATGATCGACGCTGCTAAATGCGAGGAACTCGCAAATCATTACAAGGTCCTCTCTCAAGCATCCGGGGTTTCGGCGGACAGGGCCTTCCTGTTGAAGAACATCGCCCGGAGCCTCACTGGCGTGGCTAGCCAATTGGACAGGCTGGCCGCCCTGACGAGAGACGAAGGAAGGGTGACGCCGCCACAGGTGTAGGAGGATGCAAGGCGGATCGAGACCGTCCGTAAAGGCAGCTATGATTGACCTGGTTCAACGGCGCTCCGCGTCCAGGTCTGCGATTGCCCAACCTGCAAGCGGCGGCCTTGGAATTCTCGTCGGCCAACGGGACGCCAACCGCGCCGCGGGGTTGGGACAGCACCCGGATTGCAGCCGCCGAAATTAAATAGGAACAGTCCTCACAAGGCAGGGTTGGCGCCGATACTCTCTCTGAGAGGCGGCGCCATGGTCCGGTACTTTTTCGATATCCGAGACGACACCGGCCTCTATGCCGACGATGAGGGACTGGAGTTTCGAACCCAGCGCGAAGCAGAGATCGAGGCGACGCAGACATTGAGCGGCCTTGCGCGCGACCTGGCGGGACACGAGGATCGAACAGACGTTGCGATCGAAGTCCGCACCGACGCCGGGCGGGTGTTCCAAGCCGCCCTCATCTTCGAGCCACCGACAACGAAGCAATAGGCCGCCACGGCTCGCCATAAGGGCGTGCACGTCGCGACGGACCGAGGCCGCCTGATCGGTCCATTCCGCGGAGCGCTCGCCCCGCCTCATCTGCGATCTACCTCACTTTGCCCCATCTCGGTCCGCCGCAAGGACGGCGGCTCGTCGTCATGCCTCTGATCGAACTTGAATGTAGCGCTACAATATGTAACGCTCACATCAGTAGCGCTACTTTGCGTACCGTTCGAACAACCTCGGGAGGCACGATGAAGGCAATCCTCAAGATCGCTCTGGCGCTGTCTGTCCTCGCCGGTTCGGTGCCGGCGCAAGCCCAGATTTCGAATGCCGCGACGGCATCGGGCGCCCCGAAGGTCGGCGCAAAGGTGACGAGGAAGTCTCAGTTGCACGACGGCTGCCACAGCCGGCATGCCCAGATGATTGGCAAGCCCTGTCGTTAGAAGCCCTGCCGCTAGAAGCCCTGCCGCTAGCGGGCAAGCGATTCAAAGATCAAGTGATTCAAAGATGATGAGAGGCCGCCTCGGTTGGCGGCCTTTTTGATTTTTGCCGATCCTCCGCATTCGTCACCCTTCGACTGAAGATGACGCGCATCAAAGACGCAGCCGCCGTGCGCCGTCATAATTCCGCAATCCTGCGGCATCGAACCTTTCTGCGATGTCCGGCTTTCTTCGAGATCGGATCGCAACGACGGGGACCAGGAACATGACGGAAGACGCGCACCCCAATGCTGTCAGGCGCAATCACCTCCTGGCGGCGGCGCACGAGGAAATGGTGAAGTTCGAGCGGAAGGAAAACGAGTTTCGCAAGAAGGACCGCGAAGAGCGCGCCGCCGAACTCCGCCTTCCTCTCGGTGAGATCAAGGTCCACTAAGCCCGCCGACGGGCTTCCGATCTGACCAAGGCTGCGCCGCGATGGGCGGGTAGCCGCCGTACCGGCCGTCGGGAATGCGCGTCGCAGGCGTGGGCCGGCAGAGCCAGCCCCTGTTCATGTCGAGGATCCGGCATTGCGCTCGGGGTGCGCCCCGGAGCCGTTGCGCGCCATTTAAGGTATCCAAATACCATAATTAAGCCATTGATCGCACAACGAAATCGCCCGACCCCCTACTGTGCATGGGGTTGTTTTCCATGTTTTGAAAGGGCGCGGCGGCGTCCTGGGTGCCCACCCAGGATCGAAGCGCCTGCTTTAGCCCGGTCCGGCCTTGGCTGCCGTCCGCCGGTACGCCTTACAGCAGCGCCAGCAGCACGAGGCCGATCACCAGCACGACGAAGCCAGCCGCCGTCGCGGCGGCGAATGACCGCTCTACGTTATCCATGATGCCACCCCGCTGCCGGCGCACCACGTTTCCCCCATGGCGTCGCCGACGATGCGAAATCTCGCCGAGGGGTGTGGCTCCAGTGGTGCGATCGGGTGGCCAAATTGGGACGCGTGCGGGGCCAGTCTGCGGCCTCCCGACGCAGATTTCGGTGCCGGCCGTCAGGCACCCGTAAGCCTGGTCTCCTAGTCTGGCTGTGCCCGGTGGACCAACACCGGGCCTCCATACACAGTCGAGGACCCCGCTCTGCCCCGAGCGGGGTTTTCTGTTTGCGGGCGCGGAGGTGCGGCAGGTTGAAAGCCGATCTGCCGGCCCTGTCAGGCTGTCGTAAGCTCAACCGGCTAGGGTCGTGGGGCTACGGTGTTGCAGCCCAGCACCTCAGCCTCCAATAACCTTTCACCCGCTTGGCTCTCCCCAAGCGGGTTTTTTTCATGCTTGCCGGCCGCCTCACGGAGCCCTCTCCTCTCGCGTCAGCCGCAGCGAGAAGGCGCGGATCGCAGGCGCCGCGAGCAGCACGATCGGCAGCATCGCGGCCCACGCGATCAGCCACGACACCATCCAGTGCGCGAGGAAGACCGTCGCGCCAGAAGCGGGAAAGCTGGCGATGCCCGCCGCGATCAGCGAGGTCAGGCCGGACTGGATGACACCGAAGACGAAATGAGAGTAGCGGCGGGGAATGCCGAGCATGACGCGCCCATGTTGTTTGCCGTCATGAGGCCAAGCAAGGCATATGCCGCAGCACGCATGGAGTGGACTTCGACGCGCACCACCGGCGCAGGATCAGTGCCGCGAATCGGACAGCGGCGCGCGCCGCCTCGCTTCAGTGCAATCGGGCCGCGACGATAGTCCTTCGAAACGCCAGAACGTGACGACGCTGGTCTCGCCGCACTCTTCGCAGACGAGCTTCTCGTCACCGAGCATGAAACGCGCGCGCTTGAAGCTCGATGAGGACGCGGGATGCCGGCAATGGGGACAGGTCAGCGAGAAATTCCGTGCACCCCAGCGCAGCACAAGATGTCTCAGCCAGCTCACACCTTCCCCTTCGTGACATCGCGTTCGAACCGTCGTTCACAAGCAGAGCATAGATACATGACACGCAAAAGTGGAAAAGTATCGACCGCACCTGTTCGCTTTGAATGGCGGCGGTAGCAACGCGCGCCGCTTTGGGTTCCACAAGATGCGGAATGGAATCCGGACCGCGCTTCGCAGCGATGTGTCATCAAATGCGCGGATCTCGCGTTCCGTGGTTCTCCGACCATGAACAGAGTTCCTCGGCGTGGCACGGCAAGGCCGTGTGAATTGCCACGCCTTGCCCGGATTCCGTGCACGGATTTCGGAACTCGATTTCGTTTGTTTCGGACCGCGCGCGGTTCCAAAGATTACCGTGAACTATCCAAGGCTTACCGCCAAATTTCGCTTGTCGCAGGAATAGGGTGACGCCCAACATGTTCACGGTGAATGGAGGGTGAATCGTGGAGATGACCATGAATCACAGGGGCGTTGAGTTCACAGTTGCCACGACGGCGCTTCCCGGAGTCTGGCAATGGCAGTTCCGCATCGGTGACGAGATCAGGACGGGCAAGACCGAGACGAAGATCGATCTGCTGGCGATCCGGCGGGTGCAGCTGCGCATCGATCGGGAGCTGAAGGCGATCGGGCGCAAGACCGCATGAACAAACCACCCGAGCCGGATGCCGGAGCCACGCGCGCCCGCGAGGTGTGGTCCGTAGCGGCCCGGAATTGATCTGTCCCTGGTTTGGGACTGTACTGCGCGCGCCCATGGCCCGGGAGGCGGGACCATCATGTGACCGGTGCCAGCCATGCCGCTCTACTTCTTTCGAATTCGGAACGGCCGCTATTCCGGCTGCGCGGACCAGGCGACGGAATTTGCCGATCGCGATGCGGCCTGGAAGATGATGACCAGCATCTGCGCCGACATGGCCGCCGGCCTCGCGCGCAAGCTCAACGAAAACTCCGAATGGCACATGGAGCTGCTGGACGAGGCCAAGGAGCCCGTGTTCCGGATCCGCATCATCGCCGAATCCTTCGAGGAGACTTGACGTCTAGTCGGCGCTGGGCAGCCGCCGCATGGTGAATTCGATGTCGCCGCCCGGCAGTTCGCGCCAGGTCTCGACCGCGCTCATGTAGCCGGCCTTGGGGTAGCGGGCGAAGAAAGCCTCCGCCCTCGCCCGCGCCGCCGGGCGCGGCAGAGTGAAAGTCTCACGCAAGAAGCCGTCGCCGCCGCGCTCGCCTGGCTTGCCGCCCATCTTGCGCCGGCGCGCCATCCGCTCGGCGAGATCCCGCGGACGATCGGCCATGCCGTTCCTCCTCAACGCAATACGCTCTCGGAGATGTAGGAAGCAGACCGGCCGAAGAGGAGTCCCGGCCGGAGGCATCAGCCGCCTCCGATCGGGGACAAGGTCAATTGGCGGTCGTGCCGGACTTCTTCTTGGGCGCGCCGGTTGCGGCCGACGCCTTCGGCGCAGCCGCCTGCTTCGGCGGGTCGGAACGTATGCCGCCCCAGGGATCGTTGGACGCCTTGGAATCCGGAATCTTCTTCAGCGTTTCCTTGTAGGCCTTGTCACGCTCGGCTTCCGCGGCCTTTTCCTCGGGGGTCTTGCCTGGACCCTCCTGCAGCAAATTGAGATTGGGCATTTGCGCGTAGGCCGGTCCCGCCAGCACGGCCAGCAGCACCGCCGCCATACGGAAAAGCTTCATCATTGACTCCTTGATCATCCATGAAGGGCGGGTCAACCGCGCCTTGTCGTTCTTGTCAACGTCCCGCCAGGGCCGAATGGCGCGCTAGAGCCGGTCCGATCTGCACGATTTCGGCGCCTGCAGCCAGTCGTCCCAAATCGGGCCGCATCTGGTGCACCCGTCCAGCGCGAGACCTAGCGCTATCAACCCAAACACAAGGACACACCGACGCAACATCGCCCACCCGCTCCCAAGCCCAGTATCATATCGGCCCAAGTCAGGCATTTTCAAGCCGACAGAGCCGACCGAAGACCGGGTGACTTTGCCGCGCCGATGCGCGCAGAATAGCCGAAACATCCAGCAACACAGGGGGGACCGACAGCAATGCCATCGCAGCCAGAAGCCGAGTTCGGCATCGCTGAGGCCAGACGCATACTCGGCGAGGTCTTTGCGCCCTGGGTCCAGGATCTCAACCTCGCCGTCGAGCGCCTCGAGCACCTGCCGCCGCTGGACGAGCCGGACTGGCAGCCAGGCGCGCTCCTGCGCATGCCATTCTCGGAGCGGCTGTGCCGCAACGGCGGCGTGGTGTGCGGCCAGGCGCTGATGGCGCTTGCCGATACCGCGATGGTGATCGCGAACCTCGCCGCCAATCGCCGCTATCGTCCGATGACGACGGTCGATCAGACCACGCATTTCATGCGTGCGGTCTCCTCCTCGGATGTGCTCGCCGACGCCCGCGTGGTGCGGCTCGGACGCACCATGAGCTTTGGCCGCGTCACGCTGCTCTCGGCCTCCGACAACAAGCAGGTGGCGATGGTGTCGAGCGCGTTCGCGATGCTGCCGGGCTGAGCATCATCCAAAAAGAAGAGAGCCGCGTGAGCGCGCAAGGCGCTCCGCGGCTCTCCAATCAATTTCGCATCGAAACGAGGGACTGAAGCGCGATTGCGTCCGCGCTTCAGTCAGCTTCAGGAATTACTTGCCGAGAATTTCGTCAGCCGCGGTGACGACGCTGACGGTCGGATTCTTTCCGCAATAGGCACCGAACTTCTTGGCGTTCTCGATGAACACCTCGGTGTCGATGATCGCGTTGTCCTCGTCGCCCTTGTACCAGCCGTCCATCCAGGTCAGCACGACCGCGATGTTGTCTTCGCCGCTCTCGAGGAACTGCTTGCAGGTCATGGTCGAGAGGTCCCACTTGACGGCGTGGGCGGGCATCGATGACAGCGAGAGCGCTGCGGCGAACAGAAGCGAAAGCGTAGTCTTCATCAATATCTCCATCGGCGCGTAACGCCATAAAGGAAGGGCTTATGAGGGAAAGTCGGCGGGAAGCGACTCACCGCTCCAACGTCGTAAACGAACTCTGAAGCGCTGTGCAAGTAGCGCCAGTATTGAGTTTATTTCAACGTAATTTCTATGCACTACTTCACAATCATCGTTATGGATTAATGCCGATGATCGAGAAACGTGCAGCGCAGCGTTACCGTGTTTTCAAGGGTGGAACGATCACCTTTGAAAGCAGCGGCATCGCGTGCACGGTGCGAAACATGTCGGAAGGCGGCGCGGCGATCGAGCTCGATTCCCCCGTCATATTGCCGAAATCATTCACGCTCTCGATCGCGCGCGACAATTTCGTACGGAATTGCCGCACCGTATGGCGCAATGACAGGCGCATCGGCCTCGCTTTCGTACGATAGCGTGCGCGATGTGAACAACCGTTCGCATCGCATACACAACGCAGCATCATGCTTGCTTTATACGACGTCGACGACGCCAGCGCAGGCTCGCGATGATCAGCAGGATGATCGCGAACACAATTGCTGACGACGACACCCAAAATCGTCCGCCCGGACGATCGATGGTGCGCGACCATAGCGACGGCCCTTCACCCGGCCGCGCCAGGCGAAACGCAACGACGCTGTCGCCGATCGAGGTGCCGACCTCGGAGTGGCCGCCGGCGCCGATCGCGACATATTGCTCGCCCTTCCAGAGATAGGTCATGGGGTTGGCGACGCCGGGCACCGGCAGCCGGCCTTGCCACAACTCGCGGCCGCTTCGCGCATCGAAGGCGCGCAGATAGGCATCCATCGCGCCGGTGAAGACGAGACCGCCTGCGGTGACCGCGAGCCCGTTGACGAGCGGCGCGCCCCACGGCAGCGGCACGCCGAGCGGCGCAAGGTCTTCCGTGGTGCCGACCGTCGAGCGCCAGAGGATCTTGCCGGCCTTCAGATCGACTGCGACCATCTCGCCCCAAGGCGGCTTGTTGCAAAGAAGCCCGAGCGGCGACATCACCACCGCGCGCGACATCGCGAACGGCGCGCCCTTCTGCTGGCCGAAATCATGACCGGGAGGCGGATCGAATCCAGCCGCCTCCGCACGCGGGATCAGCTTGATGAGATGAACGGCGCGGGCGGTGTTGGCGTAGAGGATTTGGTTGACCGGGTCGAAGGCTGCGCTACCCCAGTTGACGCCGCCGCCGGTGAAGGGAAACTCCGCCGTGCCTTGCGTCGAGGGTGGGGTGAACAACCCCTCGTTACGTGCCTCCGAGAACTGCCTTTCGCAAGCGGAGCGACCCAGGCCGGGGAGGAGCGAGAGCGCATCCTCAGTCGAGATTCTTTGCGATGTCAGCGGCGGCACATGCGTCGGGAATGGCTGCGTCGGCGACAGTCGTTCACCTTCCGCGCCGCCTTGCGGCACCACGCGCTCTTCCACCGGCCACACCGGCTTGCCGGTATCGCGGTCGAGCACGAAGACAAATCCCTGCTTGGTCGGCTGAATCACGACATCGCGCTGGCCGTCTCCGGTGTCGATGCGCGTCAGCGTCGGCTGCGACGCCAGGTCGTAATCCCAGACGTCGTGATGCACGGTCTGGAATGCCCACACGAGCTCGCCGGTCTCGATGCGCAGCGCGACCACCGAATTGGCGTGCTCGTTGTTGCCCGGCCGCTTGCCACCCCAAAAGTCCGGCGACGGCGAGGATGTCGGCAGGAAAACCAGCCCGCGCGCCGCGTCGACCGACATCGGCGCCCAGACATTGGCATGACCGGCTTCGACACCGTCGCGCTTGAGCGGCTCGAAGGTCCAGCGCGGCTGGCCGCTGCGCGCATCGAACGCGCGCACCACGCCGCTCGGCGCGTCGACGCGGCGGTTGTCGCCGATCGCGGAGCCGATCACGACGACACCGCGGCCGACCGCCGGCGGCGAGGTGATCTGGAATTCGCCGGGCCAGTCCAGCTTCATGCCGATATCCGGCCTGACCTCACCGCCAGTGCCGAAACCGGCGCAGGGAATACCGGTCTTTGCATCGAGCGCGATCAGGCGGACATCGTTCGTGCCCATGAAGATGCGCGATCGGCAGGCGGCATTCGCGGGCGCCTCATCGTCGATCCAGTGGGTCACGCCACGGCAGACGTAGCGGTTGGCGGGCCGCTGGTTGGTCGCGATCTTCGGATCGAAGCGCCATTTCTGCGCGCCCGTGCCGGGATCGAGCGCGATCACCTCATTGAAGGGCGAGCAGAAGATCAGGCTGTCCTCGACGAACAATGGCGTCGCCTGGAATTTGGTTCGCCGCATCACTTCGGGCGGCCGCGCCGCGAGATCGCCGGTATGGAATTCGAAGGCCCGAACCAGATTGCCGACATTGTCGGGCGTGACCTCCCGCAAAGGCGAGAAGCGTGAGCCGCCGGGATCGCCACCCCAGCTCTCCCAGGCGATGCCTGGCCACGACGAAAACAGGAGGAGCACGATGGCGGCGGCCGACTGACACAGACGGCTCGCCAACGCCCCCCTCATTTATTTGGGCTTCTTGGCAGGTTCAGCCGGACGGGCTCCGCCCCACGGGTCGTACTTCTCCTTGGGCTCCGGAATGCGCTCGAGCGCGGCCTTGTAGGCCTTTTCGTCGACCTTGGGCTTATTGTCCGACTTCGCTTCGTTCGGCTGGCCTCTGCTGCGGCCCTGCGCCTGCGCCGACGCAGCCGTTAGTGCGAGCACGGCGGCCGCGATGACCAAAATCCGCATTGATGCAATCCCCCTCGTCTGGGGCACAAATTAGCCTGCAATCCCGTAATAGCAAATGCCGGGGGGCCGGGATTTCAGCAAATCTTGATCGGCCGGGACTTTGCCGGATCGCATTCCTGCCTATCTGTTGGCCCGCAGGGGACCTTCACGGATGTTGCGGATTGTTGCTCATGCGGCGCTGCTGGCCAGCGCCCTCGCACTCGGTTCTTGCGGCTTCGCCGACAGCCGCGCGCCGGTGCCCGAGTTCATGCGCCTGAAGGAAGCCGAGCAGCCGCCACCCGAAGCGCCCCCCGACGTCAAGCGCGTGGTCCGCGAGCAGATCAACGTGGTCTTCCTCAACACGTCCTATCCGCGCGAGGTGCACGTCGCCCCGCCCCATCGGGAGGTGCGGGGACAGGGCTGGACCGCCTGCGTCAGCGCGCAGCTCACCTCCGCCACCGGCTCCACGCTCGGCACCCAGATTTACATCGTGACGATATCAGGCGGAAAGGTCGTCGATCGCCGCCGCGCGGAAGCGGACGACATCTGCGGGACGGAAACCTACGAGCCGATCTAGAAACAAATCACGCCGACACGCGCTCCGGTTCCGGGAAAAACCTGTAATTCGACCCGGAACGATCACCGCCTCCCCTTCTTGTTACCCCCGAGGGCAGTTTCGGAGGAGGACACGATGAGGACATTCACGATCGCACTATTGGCTGGCGTCGGCGCCCTCGCTGCGGCGAGCGGCGCGAAGGCCGCCGATATCTATACGACCAGCGAATACGCCAACCCTGAGCTCGTTCAGGAAGTCCGGCTTGTCTGCGATGACGCTGGCAATTGCTATCGCACCCGTGGCGGCTCGCGCGTGATCGTGCGCGACTCCTACAACGCGATGCCGCGCGATCGCTATTACGAGCGCCGCACCTATCGCGACTGGGACGATGGTCCGCGCGGCGGCGTCGGCATTCGGGCGCCCGGCGTCAGCGTGGGCGTCGGTGTCGGCGGCGACCGCTGGTAGTCACTGAAGCTGTAACAGGGCAGGACCGGACGAGATCCACTCGCCCGGTCCTGCCCATGTCAGGTTTCGAGCGGATCGGCCGGCGCGACGAAGCGCGTTGACGACAGGAGCTGCGCGACGAAGCGGGCGAGCACCATGCCGGCAAGCATTGCGGCCACGAAGATGAAAGCGGACGCCGAGCCGAATCCGAGCGCGGTGAGCGCAGGGCCCGGACAAAAGCCTGCGAGCCCCCATCCGATGCCAAAGATGGCGGGACCGGCGATAACTCTCGAATCGATATCCTTTCGCGTCGGAAGGTAAAAGCGGTCTGCGAAAAACGGTCGCGCGAGTTTCAAGACACGGCTGAAGCCGATGAAGGTTACCGCAACCGCACCTGCCATCACGAAGGCGAGGCTTGCATCCCACGTTCCGGCGGGAATGCCGGCGACGTCCAAAAAGTTCAGCACCTTTGCCGGATTCGACATGCCGGAGACGATGAGCCCGATACCGAAGACGAGGCCGATCGCGAATTGAATGAGGATTGCCATCGTCGTCAGCCCCAGTGCCGCATCACGAAGACAGTGACGATGCCCGCCGACATGAAGGTGATGGTCGCGACCAACGACCGCAGCGACAGCCGCGACAGGCCACAGACGCCATGGCCGGAGGTGCAGCCGCTGCCCCAGACCGCACCGAAGCCCGTGAGCAATCCGGCGACGATCAGCACCGGCGTTCCCGCCGCGATCGTTTGCACCGGCAGGCTTCCGCTGACAATGCGCACCAGGATCGGCGCGGCGACGAGGCCGGCGACGAAAGCGAGCCGGCCGGCGAACTCGCGGTCCTCGTAAGGCGGAAACAGCCGCGCCGCGATGCCGCTGACACCGGCGATCCGTCCCGTCGCCCACATCAGGAGCACGGCGGACAGGCCGATCAACGCGCCACCAAGGAGCGACGCCATCGGCGTGAAAGGTGTGGCGATCATTGTGATCCTCCAGGTCGAGAGCTTCCATCATGGCACGCCGCGGCGGCCCGAATGCTCAATGAGACGTTAATATTACCATTCGAATTGAAGCGGCGTCCCAACGGAATTTTCCAATCTTTGCGCTAAGCATGACCTTCTGAACGGGGAACGACGGGACGTGGTCGATATCGCGCATCAGGCAGCGATCAATCCGGCATCGGCAAGGGCTGCCGCGGCAACCCGCGCGCTCGTCCCCCTCACGTCCATCGATCCCGGCCAATGGCGCGCGCTCGCTCAGCGCGCGATCGAGCCGAACGGCTACTACCTGCCGGGCTGGGAGCTCGCCGTGAGCGAGGCCGCACGCGGCCGCACGGACGCCTCGGCGCTGCCCGCCTTCGACGGCTCGTCGGCGCGGCTGATCGGGCTGATGCCGGTGGTCTCGCTCCGGCGCGCCTGGAAGATCCCCCTGCCCGCGCTGGTGAGCGCGCATCCCTACGGCACCCTGTGCAGCCCGCTGATCGACCGCGACGCGCCGATCGAAGCGGCCACGCGCCTGTTGCAGCAGGCGCGCGAGGCCGGCGCGCATGCGCTCGTGCTCAACGACGTTGCGCTCGACGGCGCGGCGATGAGTTCGCTCAATGAGGTTCTCAATCGCGACGGACTGAAGCCACGTGTCCTCTCCTCCTACATCCGCGCCAGCCTCGACGCGACGCAGGATGGTGAAACGCTGTTGCATGAAGCGCTCGGCGCCAAGAAGCTCAAAGAGCTGCGTCGCCAGCGCCATCGCCTCGAAGAGCACGGGCCCGTCGCCTTCGAGGTCGCGCGCAAGCCCGACGAGATCGGGCCGGCGCTCGAAACATTCCTGCAACTCGAGGCCAGTGGCTGGAAAGGCAAGCGCGGCACCGCGCTGATCCAGCATGCGGGCGATGCGACCTTCATTCGCCGCGCGGTTCCCGCGCTGGCAGAGACCGCGCAGTGCGAGGTCATCACGCTGCGCGCCGGCACGACGCCGGTGGCAGCCGGCATCGTGCTGCGCCACCAGGACCGCGCCTTCTTCTTCAAGCTCGGTATCGACGAACGCTTTGCAAGATATTCGCCGGGCGTGCAGCTAACGCTCGACCTTACCCGCCATCTCTGCGCCGATCCGGCCATCGCCAGCGCGGATTCCACGGCGAGCGCCGACCACCCCATGATCAACCCGATCTGGCGCGGGCGCTTTGCCATCGGCGACGTGTTGATTCCGCTGCGGCGTCACGATCCTGTCGTCGCGCTCATTCACGCGGCGCTGGTTGGCCTCAACGTCGCGCACGACGGCGCGCGACGCGTGGTGCGTCTGCTCCGCAAATAAGCGAAATCTACTCTGCCGCCTGCGCGTTGATCTCCGCCGAGACCTCGCGAATGGCGCGGGCGAGCAGGTTCGGATCCTGCGCGCCGGAGACGGCGTATTTCTGCGCGAACACGTAGGTCGGCACGCCGGAGATGCCCTTCTCGGCGGCCTCCTGCGCGTCGGCCGAAACGCGTGCGACGTCCTCGTCGGTGGCGAGGCGCTTGTGCACGTCGTCGGCATCGAGGCCCACATCGGCGGCCGCCTGCACCAGCACGTTCACGTCAGTGAGGTCGCCGCCGTCGCGGAAATACAGCTCCATCAGCCGCTGCTTCATCTCGGGCGCCTTGCCGATCCCCTCGGCCCAGAGGATCAGGCGGTGACAGTCGGTCGTGTTGGGCTGGCGCGCGACCAGCTCGGGCTTGTAGACGAGGCCCTCCTCGCTTGCAGCCGCGACGACGCGACCGGCAATGCCCTTATAGGCCTCGACCGAGCCGAACTTGGTGGTGAGATAGTCCTCGCGGCTGATGCCCTCGCGCGGCACCCAGGGATTGAGGAAAAAGGGACGGAAATTGAGTTTGACGGGAACGTCGGGAACGAGCGCGAGCGCGCTCTCGATCCGGTGCTTGCCGATATAGCACCAGGGGCACACCACGTCGGAGACGACATCGATCTGGAGCGGTTTCAACGTGCTCATAGCGCCTCCTTCGGGCGATGCGGGTTTGACCCAAGATAAGCCGAAGATAAGCCGAACCCGTCCCGAGGCAAGGGCGCTAGGTCATAGCTGCTGCCATCTGCTTGAGCCGCTCGGCGGTGCGCTCGTCCGCCGGGAAGAACGTCTCCAGCGCCAGCTCCGACAGCGTGATGTCGACAGGTGTGCCGAACACCATGGTGGTGGAGAAGAAACTTAGTATCTCTCCGCCATGGCGCAGCTTGAAGGGAATCGCGACATTGTCGCTCGACAGCGGCCCCGAGCGCGCCGGGATGGGGTAGCTCTTGAGGTCGTTATAGAGCTTGATCAGCTCGGGATCGGCCGTCGCCTCGCATTGCCGGTGCAGCCGCTCCAGCAGGTGCCCGCACCACTCCGCGAGATTGACCGTGCGCGGCGCCAGCGCCTCGGGGTGAAACGCGAGCCGCAGCACGTTGAAGGGCTGGCCGAGCAGCCGCTGCGGGATGCCGTCGAGCAGCGGCGCCACCATGCGGTTGGCGGAAACCAGATTCCAGTGCCGGTCATAGGCCAGCGCCGGATTGGGCTCATGCGCCCTGAGAACGAGGTCGATCGCCTGGCGAGCTGATTTCAAGGCGGGATCCTCCAGCGGGCGCTGCGGAAACGCCGGCGCATAGCCGGCCGCGACCAGCAGCACGTTGCGTTCGCGCAAGGGTACCTCGAGACGTTCGGCGAGCCTGAGCACCATGTCGCGCGAGGGCGCAGCGCGGCCGGTCTCGACGAAGCTCAAATGCCGCGCGGAAATCTCGGCCTCGCCCGCCAGATCGAGCTGGCTCATGCGGCGGCGTTGCCGCCATTCGCGCAAATGGTCGCCGATATGGACGGGCTGGCTGCGTTCGGCCTGTGCCGTGGATGCATGTGCGTTCATGCTCGAAAACCTAGCATGCGGATTTCAGCCCTTCCATTACCCGCGAGGTAATGAATATTGGCATGTAACCATCTGAAATCGCTTAATCTCTTTTCGCAGACTCTGCTCGACACCAATACCGGACCAGCAAAGTTTGCGAAGAAGGGGGCAACGTCGCCCGCATCACGTGCGAGCTCGCCGCAGCGCAAGTGACCGCGATGAGGCATGCGCACGCTGGAAGTAAAGATTTGGAATTACCTGCACCGCCAGAGGACGGCCGACTATGAAACGGCCTCCCCGGAAACCTTGTCGAAAAGGTGCGTTCGCTCCAGATCGATGGCGACATCTATTGGGCAATCGGGCGCCGCAGAAACACCGACTTGCATCTGCGCCGTGAATGGAAATGCGCCCACGGTTCCAATCACGAGAGTATGCGGCCCGAGCGGCTCCACGTCTTTCACCATCATGCGGACGGAGGAGCCCGATGGCGCATCTTGCCGCAGCACGTGGTCGGGCCGCACGCCGAGCACAACCGGCTTGCCGATGCTCCCTGCATAGGCCGCCTCTCGGGATTTCGGCAATCTCAACGCCGTACCCGAGGGTTCGGTGAAGATCAGTGCACCGTCGCGAGCGGCAATCTCCCCGTGGATAAAATTCATGCTGGGCGCGCCCATGAAGCCCGCGACGAAGAGATTGCTTGGTTTCTCATAGATCGTGATCGGATCAGCCGCCTGCTCGATGCGGCCGCGATTCATCACCACGACCCGATCGGCCATGGTCATCGCTTCGACCTGATCGTGTGTGACATAAACGATCGTCTTGGCGAGACGGCGATGCAATGCCTTGATCTCGGTCCGCATCTCGATGCGGAGTTTGGCGTCGAGGTTTGACAATGGCTCGTCGAACAGAAACACGTCCGGGCTGCGCACGATGGCACGGCCGATCGCCACGCGCTGACGCTGCCCACCGGAGAGCTGCTTGGGCCGACGGTCCACGTATTGCTCGAGGTCGAGAACCCGCGCCACGTCCTCGACGGCTTTCGCGATCTTGGCGCGCGACTCGCCCCGCGCCTTCATGCCGTAGCCGATATTCTCACCAACAGTCATATGCGGATAGAGCGCATAGTTCTGGAACACCATCGCGCAATTACGCAAGCCCGGGCGCAGCTGCGTCACATCGCGATTACCGATACGAATGGTTCCGCTGGTGACCGTCTCCAGTCCCGCTATCATGCGCAACGTCGTGGTCTTGCCGCAGCCGGACGGCCCGACAAGCACGACAAACTCCTCGTCGGCCACACTCAGATTAAGCCCCTCGATGATCTTGTAGGGCCCATATGCCTTGCTGACGTTCTCGATCTCGACGTGCGCCATGGATTCCTTTTTCCGTCCCCTATATCGACGGCCAACAAAGCCCGGATGATGCTCACGCATCATCCGGGGCAGTCTCTGCGGGAAGCTAGTTCTTCGGTGAGAGGCCCATCGCCGCGCGATAGGCGGCGAGCTGCTTCGCGCGGCCGAACTCATCAGTCAGGCGATTCCATTCCTTCGCGACCGCGTCCAGCGCGGCCTGCGGCGTGGTCTGGCCGGCCAGCGCCTTGCCAAGCTCAATCTCCACAACCTCGGTGTAGGAGAAATAGCCGGGCAAACGCATGTCGAGCGCAACGTTCTTGCCGTTAATGGAGTCGGCCTGGGCGCCGAGATATTCCTTGGCTTCCGTCGGCGAGAAGATCTTGCTCCACAACTCCAGATTCGTGGTGTGCGACTTGCGGTATGGGTTGACACCCGTGCCACCGGTAATCGCGGCCTTGCCGGAGACTTCAGGACTTGTCAGCGTCTTGACGAAATCCCAAGCCGCCTGCTGGTTCTTGCCCACCTTTGGCACGGCAATCTGCCAGCCTCCGAACGCCATGAAGGGTGCCGGCAGCACTGCCGGAAACTTGTCCCACTTCTTGGTTTTGGCGTTCCATATCTCGTCAGAGCCGGGCAGCACTGCAGAGCCCACCTTGCCGGAAATCTTCGATTGCTTGGGGTCGGCGGCGATCACGCCGGTGTCGCCCCAACCGATCGACTCGGCCACCTGGCCGCCGGCCACGGCGGCATTGACCTCGCCGAACGAAAAGTTCAGCGCATTGGGCGGGCCAAGCTTGGAAGCGCGAATATATTCCTCCAATCCCTTCACCCAGCCCGGATTGTTGATCTGGGCATCCATCGTTTCGGGGTCGAAGAACATCGCGCCCGGATAGTTCGGGTTGTTGGTATAGGCCGCCGCGTGGCTGAAGAAGAACCAGAACTGCTGGCCACCGCGACGGAAGGCCTCCGCCGTGCCCCAGAGTCCCTTGTCGGGGCGCTGAAAGAACTCCGCGATGTCGAGATATTGCTTCCAGGTCTTTGGCGGCGCCAGGTCGTAGCCGTACTTGGCCTTGAAGGCGTCCTTCTCCTTGGGATCGCTGAACAGGTCGGTGCGATAGGTGTAGGTGTGAACGTCGCCGTCCATCGATTGCGAATAGATCTTGCCTTCCCACACCATCAGGCGCTCACGGTAGGCCGGCTCGACATCGTCCCAATCCTTGCCGGACTGCATCGCTTTCGGCATCTCGCTGAGATAGGTGACGAAGTCGGGCAGCCAGGCCGGCGCAAAGCTGACCAGATCGAACGCCGCGTCCGATCCGGTAAGCGATGTAACGATCTTCGGGTAGAGCTCCGACCAGGGGAACTCGACCACATTGACCTTGCCGCAGGTCTTCTTGGTCCATTCGTCCGCGCCGAGCTTGAGCGCGGAGGCGATATACGGTCCGGTCTGCGACGCCACAGTCAGGGTGACGCCGGAGTAATCCGGGCTACAAGCAGCGTTCGCCTGGCTCGCGGTGCAAGCCATCGCGAGCGAGGTGGTCAGCATCAGAAACGTCCGTCGCAACATCGTCCAGTCCTCCCTACATAGGTTTTTGCTATTTGATCGCTCCGAGCAGCAGGCCCGACCGCATCATGCGGCTGAGCAGACCTGCCATGATCATCATCGGAATGATGGCGACGAGCGCCGCGGCCGAGATCGCCCACCATTCGTCGCCGCGCTGGCTGTTCTGTCCCGCCACCAGGATCGGCAGCGTCTGCCATCTGGAATTGGTCAGGAACAGCGCGAACAGGAACTCGTTCCAGACGAAGGCGAGCGTGATCATGAAAGTCGCCAGCAGTCCGTTCATCGACATTGGCACCACGATGCCGAGGAAGATGCGCCAACTTGGCACGTTGTCGACCATCGCGGCTTCTTCGACCTCGATCGGAATGGCCTCGAAAAAGTCGCGCATCAGCCAGACCACGATCGGCAGCGAGAACGCGACGTAGCACAGCGTCAGGCCGACATAGCTGTCGATGAGCTGGAAGCCGAGCCGGCCGATTTCGCTGTAGAGGAGATACAGCGCGAAGGCCGTGACGATCGGCGGAAACATGCGCTGGCTGACGAACCAGAACAGGATGTCTTCATTGCCGAGGATCGGCCCCGGCAGCGGCAGGCGGTTGGCCAGGATTGCAGCGACAAGCGCGATCGGGAACGCCAGCAGCAGCGCCTGCGGGCGGGTGAAGCCGAGCGAATTGTTGAACAGCAGATAGCCGCCGAGCGCGAGCAGGAAGAAGATCAGGCCGGCGCCGAAGCGCACCCTGAATTCGAACCGCACCAGCGCGTAGGCCGCCATTGCGCCGACGGCAGTCGCGATCGCTGCCGCCGACAAGCCAACGATTGTCGAGTTCAAAAAGGTCCGGAAGAACTCGCCACGGATACCCTGATAGAGATCAATGAAGGGCTGCAGGGTCGGCGTGAAATCGACGAACGGAATATAGGTCGGGCCGCCGACCACGCCCGGCGGGGTCTTGAACGCCGTCACGACCACCCAATAGAGCGGAAACGCCGTGATCAGGCACCATGCGAAGACACCGGCCGCGACCAGGCGGCGGCTCCAGCGCGACAGTCCGGTAAGGCCCTGCCCGCTCATCGGTGCTTCTCCAGATGCGGCCGCAGCAGCGCCAGATAAGTGACGCCAATGATCGTGATGGCGATCAGGAACAGGAAGCTGAGCGCCGACGTGTAGCCGAGATTGAACTTCTTGAAACCCTCCTGATAGGCGAACAAGGTCAGGGTCTCGGTGTCCACCCCCGGTCCGCCGCCCGTCATCACGAATACGGTGTCCATGATCTTGTAGCTCTCGATCAGGCGGATGAAGACGACCGCGGCGGAGATCGGCAGCATCATCGGAAAGGTGATGCCCCAGAACTGTTGCCAGGCGCTGGCGTTCTCAAGCTCGGCCGCCTCGTAGACATCTTCGGGGAGCGTTTGCAGGCCAGCCAGCATCATCAGGATGATGAACGGGGTCCACTGCCAGATCTCAACAGCGATGATGCAGGCGAGCGCCCAATGACCGTTGGTGAGGAACGGCAGGTTCGCCATGCCGAACATGGAAAGGAACTGGTTGAGCGGCCCCATGGTCGGATTGAAGATCATGCGAGCAACAAGCGCGACGGCGACCGGGGCCAGAAGCATGGGCAGCAGCAAGGCCACGCGAAATAGCCGTTCGCCCGGAACGCGCGCGTTCAGCGCGAGCGCAACGCCAAACCCGATCACGTATTGCAACCCGACGGCAATGAACGCGATCAGCGTCGTCGTGAAGATCGCATTCCAGAAGCGCGGCTCTTGCAGGAGCGTAGCATAATTGCCGAACCACACGACCCGCGGCGGGATCGGCGGAACCAGGCGATAGCTGAGGAAGCTCGTGGTCAACGAATAGATCAGCGGAAAGATCGAGATCGCCAGCACGACGAGCACCGCCGGCCAGATGAAGACATGCTTGATCGGATCATTCCGCATCATGAGCAGATCATCCCTTCAACAGGGCTTCAATCTCAGCGCGCCGCGGCATGGCAGGCGCAGTCCCCGCGCGCGTCACGGAAATCCCCGCCGTGGCGGAACCGAAGCGCGCCGCTTCCAGGGGATCGGCGCCGCCCGCAAGCGCTGCAGCGAAGCCGCCGACGAATGCATCGCCCGCGCCCGCGGTTTCGACCACCTTGCCGGCGGCAAACGGGGGCACGTGTAGCGAGCGATCTCGCCCGTGAAACAGCGCCCCGCGTTCGCCGAGCGTGATCAGCGCGGTGCCCGCTCCCTTGGCCACCAACGCTTCGCCGGCGCGGCGGGCGCCGGCAAGATCGCTCACCGCGATCCCCGTCAGCGCTTCCGCCTCGGTCTCATTGGGAACGACGTAGTCGCACAAGGCAAACAGGCCATCGTCGAATTTGACCGCAGGTGCCGGGTTGAACACGGTGATGCTGCCCGCGGCGCGCGCGATCTCGAGCCCGCGCTGCGCGGCCGCGACCGGTTGCTCGAGCTGGGTCACGAAGACGCGGCTGGTGCGGATCGCATCCGCCGCCGCATCGACGTCGGTGGGGCTGAGACCGTCGGCCGCTCCGCTCACCACGATGATGGCGTTGTCGCCGCGTGTCTCGTGGACATAGATGAAGGCCGCGCCGGTCGGCGCCTCCGCAGTCCTGGCGACGCGCGGTCGAATGCCCTCGGTTTCCCACGTCTTGATGGCAAGATCACCGAAGGCGTCGCGGCCGATCCGGGAGATGAAGGTCACACCTGCGCCTGCGCGCGCAGCGGCCACGGCCTGGTTCGACCCCTTGCCGCCTGGTCCCATGGCAAATCCCGAGCCGGCGATCGTTTCACCGATCGCGGGCATGTTGCCGGCCCGGAAGGCCAGATCGACGACGAAGATGCCGAGCACTGCGACGCCAGTCTTGCTCATGGTCGTCACTCTCCGTCCGGCGCGATGACGCCCTTGGAAAACAGGAAGCAGCCGTAGAAGCGCCGCTCTCCCGTGGCGATCACGCAGTAGGCCGTCTTGGCCTTTTCATAGAAGGCATGGCGCTCGACCCCGACCAGCGGCCAGGAGCGTCCCTCGGCGCGGTCGATCGCGGCCTGCACCTCGCGCTGCACCGGCGGCACCTCCTGGGGCTGGCCAACAATCTCCATGCGGATTGCGGCATCGTCGACGAACGTGTCGAGCGGCAGCACCGAGAGGATGGCTTCGATCGCCTTTGCCGTACTGACGTTGTCGATGCGAAGCAGCTCGCCGAACACGGTCTGGCGCGCGATGGAGTCGGCAGGAAAATTGGTGTCGCACACCACGAGGCGGTCCCCGTGCCCCATTGCGCGCAAGGCATAAAGCACGTCGGCATTGAGCAGTGGATTGATGCCCTTGAGCATGTTGCGTCCCTCCCTTGTCTTCAAAATCGCCCGAACTCTGATGGTCCGGATGCCAACCCGTATCACCGCAAGGTGACGTCTTTAGTCCCCATAGGGAATCCAGATGTTCTTCACCTGCACCGCGTGGCGGAGCAGGATCGGACCTTCGCTCGCCACCCGGTCGTACCAATCGAGCGCCAGCCCGTGGTCGACCAGCGTGCGCTTGAGGTTGCCGATCGACAGCCGCTCCGCAGCAGTCGAGGCCGCCTGCGAGCCGAACACCCAGAGCGCATCGACGTCGTCATGCTCGGCAAGAACCTTTGCGAGCGCATCGCGCTCGCCGGTGACGATATTGACGACGCCTGCCGGCACATCCGACGTCTCCAGCACCTGATAAAAATCGGTCGCTGCAAGCGGATGCCGCTCGCTTGGGACGGCGACGACGCGGTTGCCCATCGCAATCAACGGTGCCACCAGGCTGATGAAGCCCAGCAACGGGGCCTCGTCCGGACAGGCCACCCCGACCACGCCGATCGGCTCGTGCATGGCAAGCGCCACGCCGCGCAACGGCGGTGCATGGATCGTCCCCTCGTATTTGTCGGCCCAGGCCCCATAGCTGAACAGCCGCTCGATACTCGCCTCGACCTCCACGCGCGCCTTGGCGGGCGAAACGCCGGTCATATCCCCGATGCGCCGGGCGAACTCGTCGCCACGCGCGGACAGATTCTCGGCAAGGTAGTAGAGGATTTGGGCGCGATTATGCGTCGTCGCCCGCGCCCAACCCTCGGCCGAGCGCGCGGCGGCCACCGCGTTACGGATATCCTTGCGATTGCCCTCGCCGGCTTCGCCGAGGTGCTTCCCCTTCGGCGACAGCACCGCGCGCGAATAATTTCCGTCGGGACGAACCTGCTTGCCGCCGACGAACAGCTTGGCGGTTCGGTCGATCGGCGGCGTGCCAAATCCGGCGCCGTCGTTAGAAGCCGCCGGGGATGGCGGCGGCACCTTCGCCCGCGGCTTCCGCCCGCTCCAGGCTTTCGGCTTGAGATATTCGTAGAGACCTTCCCGGCCGCCCTCGCGACCGAAGCCGGACTCGCGATAGCCGCCGAAGCCGACGCTGGCATCGAACAAATTGGTCGCATTGACCCAGACCACGCCGGCCTGAAGCTTCGGCGCGATATCGAGCGCCAGCCCGATGGTCTCGCTCCACACGCTGGCGGCAAGGCCATAGCGCGTGTTGTTGGCGAGCATCACCGCCTCGTCCGGCGTGCGGAACGTCATCGCGACCAGCACCGGGCCGAATATCTCCTCGATCGCCACGGTCGATGACGGATGTACGTTCCAAAGCAAGGTTGGGGGATAGAAGCATCCCTCAGCGGGGATCGGCCCCGGCGCCTGATACTTCTCGCCGCCCTCCTTGACGCCGGTTTCGACCAGCGCCTTGATCCGCTCGAGCTGCACCGGTGCGACCACCGCGCCCATGTCGATCGCCTTGTCGAGCGGCGGACCCACGCGCAGCGTCTCCATGCGGCGGATGAGGCGCTTGCGGAATGTCTCTGCGATCCCTTCCTGCAGCAGAAGCCGCGATCCGGCACAACAGACCTGGCCCTGGTTGAACCAGATCGCATCGACCACGCCTTCCACGGCGCCATCGATGTCGGCGTCGTCGAACACGATGAACGGCGACTTGCCGCCGAGCTCGAGCGTCAGCGACTTGCCGCTGCCTGCGGTCGACTGACGGATCAACCGCCCGACCTCGGTCGACCCCGTGAAGGCGATCTTGTCGACACCGGGATTTTCGACCAGCAACGCGCCGGTGGCGCCATCACCCGTCACCACATTCAACACGCCGGGCGGCAGGCCGGCTTCCGCCGCGAGCTCGGCGAACAGCAGCGCGGTGAGTGACGTGAACTCCGCCGGCTTCAGCACCACGGTGTTGCCGGTCGCCAGCGCGGGCGCGATCTTCCAGGCCAGCATCAGCAGCGGAAAGTTCCAGGGGATGATCTGGCCGATCACACCGACCGGGACATGGTCGGCGAATTCGCGGTCCTGCAATTGTGCCCAGCCGGCGTGATACAGGAAGTGGCGCGCGGCCAGCGGCACGTCGAGATCGCGGGTTTCCCTGATCGGTTTGCCATTGTCGATCGCTTCCAATACCGCGAACAGACGAGCGTGACGTTGCAGCATGCGCGCCAGCGCATAGAGATGACGGGCACGACCGTGACCACCGAGCTTTGCCCATGACGACTGCGCCGATCGCGCGGCGCCGACTGCAGCCTCGACATCCGCTGCGATGCCTTGCGCGATCTTGGCCAGCGTCTTTCCGGTGGCTGGCTCGATCGTCGCCAGATGCTTGCCCGAAGCCGGCGCGACGAATTTGCCGGCAATGAAATGCCCAAACGTCGCGTCGTGCCGCTTCAGCCAGGCGCGCGCCTCGCCGTCCGCCTCGGGAGCGGGACCATAATCCATGGTCTCAAAGTAATGTGCGATACTCATGCTCAGCCCACGGGATGACGGTTGAAGGCCGAGTAGCGGCCGGTGACGTGATGCTCGAGCTGGCGCTCGATGTCGGCGAGCAGGCTCGAGGCGCCGACGCGGAACAGATCCGGCTCGAGCCAATCGCGTCCCAACTCCTCCTTCATCAGGAACTGGTAGTTGAGCACATCCTTCGCCGTCGAGATTCCGCCGGCCGGCTTGAAGCCTATCTTGAAGCCGGTCCGCTCCTCATAGACCCTGATCATGCGCAGCATCGCCAGCGTCACCGGCAGCGTGGCATTGACGCCTTCCTTGCCGGTGGAGGTCTTGATGAAGTCCGCGCCGGCCATCATGCAGACCATCGACGCCTTGGCGACGTTGCGCAGCGTTTTGAGGTCACCGGTTGCCAGGATCGTTTTCAGATGCGCATCGCCGCAGGCTGCGCGGAAATCCCGGACCTCGGCGTAGAGAGCCCGCCAGTCTCCGGTCAGCACATGCTCACGCGTGATGACGATGTCGATCTCCTGCGCACCGTCCCTGACGGACGCCTCGATCTCCTTGAGTTTCAGATCGTGAGGCACGAGGCCTGCCGGAAATCCAGTCGAAACCGCAGCGACCGGAATGTCATACCCATCGAGCGCTTCGACCGCGGTTGCGACGAAGCGGTGATAGACGCAGATCGCGCCCGTGTGCAGCCGGCGCCCGGCAAAACCGAGTGCCTCGACGAGGTCACTTCGTATCGGGGCCCTCGCCTTGGCGCAGAGACGCTTCACCCGTTCGGCCGTATCGTCGCCGTTGAGTGTCGTCAGGTCGATGCAGGTGATCGCCTTGAGCAACCACGCCGCCTGCGCGTCCTTCTTGACGGTGCGCCGGCCCGGCAGACTCGCAACGCGGCGCTCGGCGGCGGACAGATTGATCCGGATATCATCGACCCAGTCCATCTCGAGCGCGCGGCCGCTGTTGCGCGCGATCGGATGCGGATGATTGTGATCCCGCGCATGGGGCTGCGCCGGCACCGCGGATGGATTTGATATCAAGACGCCCTGCGCCATCGGTACGCCGCGCAATGCTAGCGAATCGGCTGAAACGGCAGATAGACTGAATGTGCCGATTGCAACATGCGATCCTCCCATCCCTTGGCCGCCGGCGCTTCTGCTGCCTCCCGTCGCCGACAGCGAAACACCCCTTGGGCCAAATGTTATTATTGTAACAGATTGACGTTGCTAAACTCACATCATTGTAAGATCATTGTCAACCGGATAAGCAAGCTCGGTGACGAAAATGACTGAAACACCGACCGCACGCCCCAGCGAGACCCGCGTCCAACGGCTGCAACGGCTGCGACGCGCCGTCGAGACGAGCGGCGCACTGCATCTGAAGGACGCCGCAGAGCTGCTGAAGGTGTCGGAGATGACGGTCAGGCGCGACCTTGCCGGGCCCGAGGCGGCGCTCGCCCTGCTCGGCGGCTACGTCGTCAACGCGGCGTCGCCGACCGGGATCAAGTACACATTCGAACAGGAAATCGACCAGCACACACAGGACAAGCGCCTCGCCTGCCGATCCGCAGCCGCCTCGATCAAGGAAGGTGACACCATCTTCATCGACTGCGGCACCACGATGCAGTCGCTGGCGGATTGCCTGCCCGAGGACATGCCTCTCTCGGTGATCTGCTATTCGCTGAACGTCGCCTCGATCGTCACCCACCGGCCAGCGACGCAGGTGATGTTGATGGGCGGGCTCTACCATCCGTCGTCGCAGTCGTTCTCGTCGGATGACGGCCTGTCCTACCTGCGGCGGCTCGGGGTCAACAAGGCTTTCATCTCGGCCGGCGGCCTGCACTGGACCCGCGGCGCCAGCTGCTCGAATTTTCACGAAGTCGCCATCAAGCAGGCCGTCATCGCTACCGCGATGGAGAGCATCCTCGTGGTCGACGCCAGCAAGCTCGGCAGCCTCAAGCCGGCGTTCTTCTCCGACGTCAGCTCATTCTCGCGGATCATCGTCGGTGGCTCCGTGTCGGCAGACACGCGCAAGCACTTCCGCAGCCTTCCCGTCGAATACGTCACCAGCACGGCCTGATCCGGACGGGGGCTGGTTCGCCCGGATCAGGCTTGCTGAGCGATGCGCGGTCTCGGTGGATCGCGCATCGCTGTTTCGGGCTAGTTGCAGGCGGGCTTCGCCTTTTTGCAGGCATCCGTCAGCTCGGCCGGCGGGTCCTTCTTGAATACGGTCTTGTAGGACTCCAGCACATTCGACTGCGTCACCGGCAGCGACTGCACACCGATCCAGCCAGGCGTTTCCTTACCCAACAGCGCGTTCATCATCGCCATCGCCTCGGCGACGCCCTGGTCGTAGGGACGCTGCGAGCCGGTCGCCTTCAGCGGCCCGCCCTTGGCAATCTCGATCGCCGATTGCAGACCGAGGTCGACCGTCGTCATGGGAATATCGATGCCCTGAGCCCGCATCGAGCTCAGCGTGTCGAGCGCCGGTTGATCCCACACCGCGTACAGTCCCTTGACGTCGGGATTGCCGGTCAGGAAGTCGCCCGCGATCTGCGAGACCTTCGGCGGATCGGTGAAGTCGACCTGCTTCATCTTGATGTCAGGGCGGTTTGCTTTCATCCACTCCCGCACGCCCTTGGTGCGCTCGTTGGTGCTGAAATAGTCGACGCCGAAATTGACGAGACCGATGGTGCCGCCCTGCGCCACGCAGGATGCCAGGATCTGTGCCGCGATCTGGCCATTGCCCTGGCTATCGGCCGAGACCATCGTCGCATATTCCTCGGGATGCTTCAGACCAGTCGGGATGCTGTCCATCAGCACGAGCTTGATGCCGGCTTTGGCGATCTTCTTGTAGGTCGGCGCGGTCGCGGTGAAATCGACCGGAATCGAAATGATGCCGTCCGGATGCTGCTGGATCGTGTTCTCGATATCGGCGATCTGCTTGTCCACCTGATATTCGGCGGACGCGACGCCCGTCACCGTCACGCCGTACTTCTTCAGCGTATCGGTGATGCCCTGGATCTGGAGCTGCGACCAGTCGAGGTTGACCGTCTGCATGGAGATGCCGACCTTGAAGTTCTTCTCCTTGATCTTGGCGGCGTCGGCTTCCGACAGCGCGAGCACCTCGGGGGAAGCCGCCTTTTCGCCGTGGGGTCCCTGGCCGACGATCGACTTCGGCCCGAGCTTCGCGAGATCGACACCCTTGACGCAGGTCGCGGGCACTTCGGCGCGAGCCGACGGGATCATCGAGAGGGCGGCAGCGGCCACCAACGCAGTCAAAGGCAAGGTTTGTCGCAAGATTGGCTTCATTGTTTCCTCCATTTTTTGGTCGCCGATTCACCGGAGGGCCAGCGACCTTGCCCCTACCCGCGCAGCGCAATGAACTTGTTGTTCATGCGCCGCGCCTGACGTCGACTAGCGTTTCGTGAAAGCAACCGCGGCAACGATGATCGCCCCCTTGATCACGAGCTGCATCGGCGAGCTCACGCCGAGCAGAACAAGGCCGTTGTTGAGCGTGCCAATGATCAAGCTGCCGAACAGCGTCCCCAGGATGTAGCCGCGCCCGCCGAACAGGCTGCAGCCACCGAGGATCACCGCGGCGATGACGTCGAGTTCCATGCCCTGCACGACATCTGGCCGCGCAGCATGTGAACGCGCCGACAGCACCAGCGCCGCCAATCCGGCCAGCGTGCCGGTCAGGACAAAGGCCGCAGTCGTGATCCGTTTGGTGTTGATGCCGGAATAGAGCGCCGCGGTCGGGTTGCCGCCGACCGCATAGATGCGCCGGCCGAACACATTGTAGTGCAGCAGCAGGATGCCGATAATCATCGCCGCCAAAGTCCAGGCGATCGGAACCGGTATGCCGAGGAACGTGCCTTCGCCAAAGATCGCGAAATAGGTCTCGTTGGTGATGATCACCGGCTTGGTGTTGGTCACCATCATCGCCAGTCCCCGCGCCATGCTCAGTGAGCCCAGCGTCACCAGGAATGACGGGATCGATAGCTGCGTGGTCAGGATGCCATTGAGCAGCCCGACCAGCGCACCGGTGCCGAGCCCGGCCACGGCCCCCACGATCCAGCTGTTGTTGATCTGGCTCATCGCGAGAGCGGCCGCCATGCCCGACAACGCCAGCGTCGAGGCAACCGACAGATCGATCTGACGTGCGATGATGATGAAGGTCATGCCGACTGCAATGATCGACACCAGCGTGGTCTGGCGCCCGATGTTCAGGAAATTGTCGACCGAGAGAAACCAGGGCGAAGACAGGCTGAACACGACCAGCAGGATCACGAAGGCGATGTACAGCATGTACGGCCGCTCGCCCCGCAGCAAATTCTGGAGAATCTTGCGGCGGCGATCAGATGGGGTCGACGAGGCGACCACGTTGGGAGCAGTCAGTTCGGTCATGCGGGAAGCTCTTGCAAGTGGCCCGGCCCGGAGGCCTGGTACATCTGGAGGAGATGATGCAGCTCTTCGGCATCATCGATCTCGCCGCGCGACAGCGTACGAGCTACACGCCCGTTGACGATCACGGAGATGCGGTCGCAGAGCTCGATCAATTCGACGAGATCGGACGAGACGACCAGGACCCCGCTGCCGTCGCGGACGGCATTCCGGATCACGGCATAGATTTCCTCGCGTGCGCCCACGTCGACGCCGACCGTCGGTTCATCCAGGAGCAGCACGCGCGGCCGCGGATCATTCCATTTTCCGAACACGACCTTTTGCTGGTTGCCGCCGGAGAGCGTCCTGACCAGGCTGAACGCGCCTGGCGCTTTCACCGAAAGCCTGGCGACCGCGGTTTCCGCCCGCCTGGCGGCGGCGCGTTGCTGCATCCAGCCCCAGCGCGAGAAGTGGGGAATTCGCGGCAAGGTGACGTTTCGCTCGATCGAATGGTCCAGGACCAGACCCTGCACATGCCGGTCTTCCGGCACCAGCGCGATGCCCTGCTCGATCGCATCGGCAGGCCCTCTCGGCAGCCATCGCCGGCCCTCGATCTCGATTGCGCCGCTCTCGAGCGGCCGGAGGCCAAACACTGTCTCCAAAATCTCCGTGCGGCCGCTGCCGATCAATCCGGCGAGGCCGTGGATCTCGCCCTTCAGCACGGACAGATCGACGGCGCGAAGCCGATCGTTGGACACGTCGGACAGCGACAGAACCGGCGACGGATCCAATTCACGCTTCGCGACAGGTTCGGTGCGCGGGCCCGTGGGTGCCGATCGATCGGTTCCGACGATCGCGTTCACCAGCCGCTTCATGTCGGTCTCGGCGGTGACAAACGTGCCTGCGTTAGCGCCATCGCGCAGCACCGTGACGCGCTGCGAGATCTCGAACACCTCATTGAGCCGATGGGTCACATAGATCACGCCGACTCCGCGGCGCGTCGCCTTCCCGATCGCATCGAACAGGATCCGGACCTCATCCGATGTCAGCGAGGAGGTCGGCTCGTCGAGGATCAGAAGCCGGACCTCGCCCATCAGCGCCTTGGCGATCTCCGTCATCTGGCGATAGGCGAAAGGCAGCGAGCCGACAGCCGCACTCGCATCCAGGGGAATGCCGAGCGCGTTCAGGAACGCCTCGGCCCTGGCCATCAGCGCGCGCTGCCGGACGAAGCCGAAACGCGCACGCGGCTCACGGCCGAGCAACA
The DNA here is from genome assembly GCF_055811795.1 of Bradyrhizobium sp. MI1.7. NCBI lineage: Bacteria > Pseudomonadati > Pseudomonadota > Alphaproteobacteria > Hyphomicrobiales > Nitrobacteraceae > Bradyrhizobium > Bradyrhizobium sp. MI1.7. The sequence continues at coordinate 33,299 of NZ_JBVVPO010000036.1, read as the reverse complement.
GATTGTCCGCAACGCTCAAGGATTCGACGAGGCTGAGATCCTGATAAACGACAGCGATCCCCGCCTCGCGCGACTTCGCCGGGCTGTCGAATTCCACCGGCCTGCCGGCGATCTCGATCGTGCCGCTGTCGAGGGCATGAACACCACTGAGAATCTTGATCAGGGTAGATTTTCCCGCGCCGTTCTCGCCCAGTAGCGCATGGACCTCGCCGGCGCGAACCTCGAGGTTGACGTCACGCAGCGCTCGCACGCCGCCGAAGCGCTTGTTGATGCCACTGACCATCACAAGCGAGGTCGACGACCGAGGTTCTGCTGCAACCGAACCGGACAGTTCCAAACTTTCCTCCCGTCGCCCCGCAAGACGCTGGTACGATGGTGACATATTGTTATTTTTGCAACTTATCCTGTTATAATTCTATCATCTCCGCCGACCTGTCAATGGCGGATCACGTCGCCGGGCCGGATCTAACCCTGGCCCTATCTCGATTTGTGCGGTTGCGAACGTCAGTAGAGACAGCCGGCCTTCCGCGGATCTGTTCAACATCAGGAACGGAGCAAAGCTTCACGACGCGCTCCATCCGGTCCTGGCGGCAAGCACCCGATCATCCAAGCGAGAGGAGGCAGGCCCCGCGATCGATCAGCACAAGCGTGTGCCGACAGAAAGGTAGATGCATAGGCGACGCGTGACAGCCATGGCGATGAGGCGGCCTTAGCCAAGCACACTAGACCGCGCGCGACACCTCGCTCCAATTCTGTGGATGACAATCCCTGCGATACGTCGTGCTCGTCGCGTCATTCCCGCCGCGCGGGATTACGTTCCTCGCCCTCGATCGTGCCGGCCGACCGCATCGACCGCGACATCTATCTGGTGCTTGAAGACGTCGGCGCGCGCTGGTTGCGCCCGGCGCGAGACCGACGAGGCTGACACCAACCTCGAGATCATCCTGCAAAATCTGCGGTCCGGCCAGTACGCCTATCCGGTCCGAATTGTATCCTTCAATCCCGTCCAGGGGTAGTCGCGGGATGCGACTTCCGAGGTCACCGACGCACTGGCTCGGCGTGCGGCCGACACCGACGCCGAGATCTCGTCGGCACTGCAGAACTTCATCGCCGCTAACGCCACAAAGCGCTTCGGCATGCAGCCAGCGCTGCGCCTTCAACTTCAGACACGTTATAATGCCTTTCGCTGCCTTTCATTCGATGGAAGCACGCTGCGTATGCCAATCCGTCACTGACTGGAAGGCATACCCGGCGCGGGCAAGCGTATCTTCGGACAGATGCGGACCGACGAACTGCATGCTGAGAGGCAATCGGTCCGCCGCCATGCCGTTCGGTAGCGTGATGGTCGGGCTGCCCGAGAAGTCGAATACCGCCGTGAAGCGCAGGATGCTGAGCAGCACGTTCGGATCGGCGCCGTATTCGCCCATCTTGGTCAGCGTTGGGATCGGCACGGGCATGGTGGGAATCAGGAGCAGGTCAATATCGCCGAACAGCGCAGCGAGGCTGCCGCAGAACTTCAACCGCTCATGATGGATCTGAGCGATCTCGAGGCCGCTGATCGATCTGCCCTGCTCGATCAGCTGCGCCAGATCGGGACCGTATTCCGACTTCCGCGACGGATAGGTCTCGAGATGCGCCTCTGCGGTCTCGATGGAGCACATCGGAATCCACATGCTCACGAGCTTCTCGTAAGCTGGGAACTTGACCTCACGAATATCGGCGCCGAGGTCCGCAAGCGTACGCTCCGCTTCCAGCAAGGCGGCGACCACCTGCGGATCGATCCCGTCCTGCGTGTAGCTGCGGTCCACGCCAATCCGTAAGCCCCGCACGCCGTCACCGATCCCCGCCAGATAGTTCGGCACCGGCGCCTGAAGGGCGGTTGGATCATTGACGTCTGCGCCCGCGATGACGCCGAGCATGGCCGCGGCATCGGCTGCGCTCCGGCACATCGGCCCGACATGATCGAGAGAGTCAGCCAGCGGGAAGACGCCGTGGCGGCTCACACGTCCCCAGGTGGGTTTGATCCCGGTCAGCCCGCCCGTCGCCGACGGAAACCGGATCGAGCCGCCGGTGTCGCTGCCGATCGAGCCAAAGCAAAGTCCCGCCGAAGTGGCCACGCCCGATCCGCTTGAGGAGGAGCCGACCCAGTAGTCGGTCCCCCAGGGATTGAGCGGCGCCTGGTCGTCGGGATGATGGCTCGTATAGGCGCCCTCGGTCATTTTTAGCTTGCCGAGCGTGACGGCGCCGGCGTGTTCGAGCCGGTCCACGATTGTCGCGTTGAAGGAGGGTACGAACCGGGCGTGGATTGTCGTGCCGCCGGCGGTCGGCGCGAAAGTGGTGTAGCAGAGATCCTTCAATCCGATCGGCACGCCGTGCAGCGGCCCGCGCCAGATGCCCTTGGCAAGCTCGGCGTCGCAGCGCTTCGCCTGCGCCATGGCTCGCTCGGCAAGCACCAAGGCATAACCGTGAAACTTGCTATCGAGCTTCGCGATCCGGCTCAGCATTACCTCGGTCACTTTCGAAGGTAGAAGCTCGCCGCGGCGGAACAGCTCGGAGATTTCGATGATCGACTTGTAGTGAATTGGATCTGCTGACATCTGACAGTCCTGCTGTTGTCGGAAACGGCTTCGCCCACCGGCACCGCAGACGGCCCGGTTTCGTGACTGCGCTACTCAGGGAGCGCCTAGAACTGCACGCCGCGCGTGAGGGCACCGTCGACCACGAGGTTGGTCCCCGTGATGAAACTCGCTGCCTTGCTGGCAAGGAACACCGCACCGTTCGCCATTTCCTGCGGCGTGCCCATGCGGCCGGTCGGATTCAGCGCCAGCGCGGTCTTGTACAGCTCGGGATTGCCATCCTTGATCTGATTCCAGACACCGCCCTCGAAATAGGTGTTGCCCGGCGACACCGAATTGGCGCGGATGCCTTTGCTGGCAAGCTGGAAGGCGAGACCTTGCGTATAGTGGATGATCGCGGCCTTGAACGTGCCGTAGGGGCCGCTCGCGAAGTCAACCTCCCGCCCTGAAACGCTGGAGATGGTCACGATCGCCGCGGCCTTGCTCTTCTCGAGATACGGCATCGCCGCATTGACCAGCCGCACGGTGCCCATCATGTCGGTGGAGAATTCCTTCTCCCAGCTCTCCTCGTCCTGTCCGATCGACAGCGCACTGACATTGGCGACCACGACGTCGATGCCGCCAAGCTTCGAGGCCATGTCCTCGACCCAGGCCTTGAGCGCCGGGCCGTTGGAGACATCGACCGAACTACCAAAGGCAGCGACGCCCTTCGCCTTGATCGCGGCGACTGCGCTGTCGACGTCGGCCTGGTTGCGCGCGCAGATGCCGACATCCGCGCCTTCCGCCGCGAATGTGTCGGCGATCGCCCTGCCGATCCCCTTGGTGCTGCCGGTGACGAGAACCTTTGCTCCCTTGAGTCCCAGATCCATGTCCATTCCCTCCCTGTTGACGACTTGAAAACATGCCATGCGGCCGTTCAGAGCAGGAGCTGCTCGCGGACATTGTCCTCGTTAACCTCGCCACCTGCCAGCGACTGCGCGATCTTGCCCTTCTCCATGATGTAACAACGCTCGGCGATTGCCAGGATCGTGTCGAGGTTCTGCTCGACGAAGATGATGGTGGTCCCGAGCTCGTTCCGGAACGATCTCAGCGCCTCGCAGATGTGCTGGACGATCGAGGGCTGGATACCCTCGGACGGCTCGTCCAGGATCATCAAGGACGGATTGCCGATCAGCGCGCGGCCTATGGCGAGCTGTTGCTGCTCGCCGCCCGACATCGTGCCTGCGGCCTGCCGCCGGCGTTCCTTCAGTCGCGGAAAATACTCATAGACGAGTTCAGGCAGCTTCTTGCCGCCGGGACCGCCGATCAACTCGCCGACCTGCAGGTTTTCCTCGACGGTCATCTGCGGAAAGACATCGCGTCCCTGCGGGATGTAGCCGAAGCCCGCCCTCGCCCGCGCGTCGGCTTCGAGCTTTGTTACGTCCTGCTCCATGAAGCTGATCGTGCCACGCCAGGTTTGCAGCAAACCGATCAGGCACCGCATCAGAGTCGACTTGCCGACACCGTTACGGCCGATCACGCCGACAATCTCGCCGCGGGAGACCGACATGGTGACGCCCTGCAGAATCGGCGTCGCACCGTATCCCGCCCATAATTCCGATACGTCCAGAATCCGGTCAGTGGGCTTGGGTTCAGTGAGCATGCGTCTTACCGAGATAAATTTCCGCGACTTTCGCGTCCTGCAAAATGCTTTCGAGATCGCCACGTGCGAAAATCTTGCCGAGATGCAGCACTGTGACGCGCTGGGCGACCTGGCGCACGAAGGCCATATCGTGCTCGACGACAAGAACCGTCATACCCTCTGCATTGAACGACTTGATCAGCTCGCCGGTCTTGAAGGTTTCCTCCGGCGACATGCCGGCAGTCGGTTCGTCCAGTAGCAGGAGCTGCGGCTTCAGCGCCAGCGCCATCCCGATCTCGAGCCATTGCTGCTGGCCATGCGACAGCGCACCCGCGAGCTTATCGCTGTCCGGCCCCAGGTTGAGCAGAGTCAGCAGGCGATCCTCCTCGGCGATGCGTTCCGCGCCGGACAGTCGTTCCTGGAGCGCAGTCTGGATGTTTTGCCGAACCGGCAGCTCCTTGAACACGCTCGGAGCCTGCATCTTGATGCTCATGCCCCGCTGCACGCGTGCGTAGGGACGCTCCTTGGTGATGTCGACGGTATCGAACAGGATGCTGCCCTGGCTCGGCGGGTAGAGACCCACGATCAACTTGAACAATGTGCTCTTGCCGGCGCCATTGGGCCCGATCAGGCAGTGGACCTCGCCGGCGTTGACCGTGAGGTCGACGTCGGAGACTGCGGTCAATCCGCCAAAACGCTTGGATACGCCTTTGACTTCGACCAGCGCCATGATCAGGACTCTTCCGACTGCAAGCGACCAGCCTCCGCCATGACGGGGCTATCATCGCGCCGCCGACGTCCGCTCCACCAGTCGGCAGCAAGCTTGCCGATGCCGAGCACAAAACCCTGCGGCGCCAGCATCACCGTGGCGAGCAGCAGCGCTCCCATCAGCACGAGTGCTGCCTGCTGGCTGTAGACCGTGATGGTCTGAAAGCCGAACAGCAGCAGGAACGATCCGACCAGAGTTGCGGTCAGATCGCTCCGTCCGGAGAAAGCCACCCATACGATGGGCATCGCCGCCGCAGGCAGGCCGATGCTGGACGGCGTGATGAATTGGCCCCAGGACGTGTACAGCGCACCACTCAGCCCTGCGAGGCCGCTGCCGATCACGAAGGTCAGGAGCTGGTATTTCCGGACGTCATAACCCAGCATCTCGGCGCGCTGCGGGTTCTCGCGCGTCGCCACGATGACGTTTCCGATGCCCGAATTCACGAACATGCGCAACGCGAGATAGACGATCACGATCAGCGCGATCATGACGTAGTAGAGCGCCGATCCTTCGATATAGAAGTCGCCGACGGCGAGCGGGTCCATGCCCTTCATGCCGTTGAAGCCATTCAGCCGCGCCGGGCCGATGTGCCATTCCGGCCCCGCCGTCTGGCCGAGGAAGAAGGCAAGCACCAGCGTCGCAGACAGCGTCACGATCCCGAAGAAGATGCCGTTGATGCCACCCCAGATCATGAAATAGCCGAGGATGCCGGCCGCCACCATCGCAAGGACAACGGACAGCGCAAGCGCGGCGATCGTTGCGGTGCCGCCGCCCATGTTAATCGCGAGCACGCCATAACCGTAACCGGCGATGCCGAAGAACAAGGTCTGGCCGAACGACAGCATCCCGCCATAGCCCCACATCAGGCAGAGGCCGAGCGCCATGAATATCCAGATCAGGAAATAGGCGAAATTCCCCACATCATAGGAGTCGGCGAACAGCGGATATGTCAGTGCGCCCGCGAGCACTGCAAGAAAGCAGGACCAGAAGATCTTGCCACGTCCGAGCGTCTGCGGACCTTCCAGCAGCTTGAACATCACAAATTCCCTTTAGCGCCCACGACGAACCAGAACGCTGGAGAGCCCCTCGGGCAACACCCGAATGATCAAAATAACGGCGACCAGCATGCCAATCTGTCCGATGATCTGGCCGTAGCTCGCGTTCAGCGCCATCCGGATCATCGCCAGGAACACAGCGGCCGGCGCTGTTCCGAGCAGCACGTTTGCCCCTCCAATGACGACCGTAACGAAGCTTTCGACCACGAAGGTCGCCCCCATGGTCGGAATCAGCGTCATCGTTGGCGCGTAGAGCGCCCCGCAAAGTCCGGCAAGGCCGGTGCCGATCCCGAAGCTGATCGAATAGATTCGGCCCGTTCGCGCGCCCAGCGCCTTCGCCATCGCCGCATTCTGCATCGTCGCCCGGGCGATCACACCAAAGCGCGTCTTCATGAAAACGATGTAGAGACCGCCCAGCACGGCCACCGCGCAACCGAACAGAACCAGACGATAGGTCGAGAACGTATAGCCGCCGATTGCGAAGCTTCCTTCGGGCGTTCCGATGCCCCGCACGGCTGAACCGACAATCAGGAGCATCGATTGCGTCACGATGAGGCTGAGCCCCCAAGTGGCGAGCAGAGAATCCAGCGGCCGCTTGTAGAAGCGCCGCACGATCAGGAACTCGACGGCGACACCGATGAGCCCCGCCGTCAGCGCGGCCAGGATCTGGGCAATCGCGAGCGGAACGCCCAGATTCACCAGGCCGACGGTGACATAGGCGCCGCACATGATGAACTCGCCATGCGCCATATTGATGACGCCCATCATGCCGAACACGATAGCGAGACCTGCGGCCGAGAGAATGAGGAACGCGAACACGTCGGCGAACTGATAGAATACCGAGAATACTTCAGCCGACATCTTGGTCCCTTTGCCGATCCCGGGGCCGCCAAGGTTGGGGGGCGGGCGGGGGCCAGGGGGGCACGCGGAAAAAGAGCAAAAAACCGGGCCGGGAGGGGTG
>NZ_JBVVPO010000036.1:9529-26307 GCF_055811795.1 Bradyrhizobium sp. MI1.7 | reverse complement strand
AACTTAAACAAACCCCATAATACTCCCCCCCAATTCTTGGCCCCTTCCCCGACCCGGGCGCCGCTGGGTGGGGGCCCCGGCCTTGTCCAAGAGCGCAACTCTCAATACGAGCAAAATCCGTGCCCGTCAGGCGTCACGATTTCTTCGGGAGATGGCTCGGCGTGTATTGGTCCTTGTCGTTCTTCTTGGTGAGATCGCAACCGATTTCGCCAAGCCAGTACGGCTGGATCGTCCCATAGTCCTTCTCGACCTTCACCTCATGCTTCGGCCCGACCGAGATCAGGCGCATGCGGTGCGAGGTGTGCTGGCTCTTCGGATCGATGCACACCTTGCCTTCGGGAGCGTCGATGCATGCATCGCCGGTCGCGATGACCTTGCGCATGTCGTCGAGCTTGATCGACTTCGCCTTCTCGACCAGAGCCTTGTACATGTAGAGCGCATTATAGGCATTGTAGCCCATGTCGTTGATGTAGAGTTCGTCAGGGAATTTCGCGTGCCAGCGCTTCTTGAAGTCGGTAGCCTCTGGCGTGTCGATCTCCTCGAACCAATTCGCAGTCGCATGCATGTTGTTGAGCGCCGGCGGCTTGAACCGCTTGTGCTCGAAGCCGAGCATGACCTTGATCGACGATCCCATCGGCAGATTGAGGTTGGCCGCAGCCGCCTGCTCGAAGAACGAATCCTGGGCAGCGCCGACATTGATCGTAAGTAGCCAATCCGGCTTCGCTTTCTGAATGTTCTGGATCGTCTGCGCGAACTGCGACACGCCGAGGGGAATGAACTCCTCACCGACGACCTCGCCGCCGAGATCCTTCATGATCTTGCGGTTCCACTCCGCCGAGATCTGACCGAAATTGTAGTCGGCCGCGATGACATAGACCTTCTTGCCGAACTTCTCGACCATCCACGGGATCAGCGTCGAGAATTGCTGCTCGGGCACCGCGCCCATGCTGATCATGCTGGCGTCGCAGACACCGCCTTCATACTGGTTGGTGTAGAAATAAGGCGTCGAGGTGCGGTCGACGATGGGACGCAGCGCCTCGCGCGAGGCCGATGTGATGCCGCCGATCAGCACGTCGACCTTGTCGCGATTGAGCAGACGTCGGCCGAATTCCTGATAACGGGCGTTGTCGCCCTGCGGATCGAGATGGATCAGCTCGATCTGCCGCCCCAGGATGCCGCCGCTCTTGTTGATCTCTTCGACGGCCAGCTGCGAGCCGTGCAGCTTCGGCATGCCCATGAAGGCGAGATCGCCCGACACGTCCTCGAGCAGACCCACCTTCAACGGTGGTTCCGCGGCCCGAGCAACGGTCATTGCCGCTGCGGTACCGAGCATGGCGCCGAGCAAAACCATCCCTAACTTGCGTCCCGAACTCATCGTGATATCCCCTGTTTCTGAAAGCGACTGGATGTCATGGCTTGAGGTAATTCTTCAGGATCGATGCTCCCATCGTGTATTTAGGGTCGACCATGTTGCCGAGGCGCATCCGCCCGGCTTGGCTGAGCAGCATGTAGGCGTCGATCTCGTCGAAGCCGTAGTCGGCCGCCATCCAGCGCACGAGCTCGCGATAGGCGATACGCGCCGCGTCCTCGAGCGGACGCGCGCTGCCGATCGTCATGATGAAGTCCTTTGTCTCGAGCCGCGGCCAGGCGAAGCTCCAGTTCTTGATCAGGTCGACCTGCAGCGTGACGGTCGCGCGCTGCTCCAGAGCCACCCCGGAGAGTTCGCCGTCGCCTTGCGTCGCGTGACAGTCGCCGACGTAGAGCATCCCGCCGTCGGTATGCACCGGGAAATAGATGATCGCCCCGGGGGCGACGTCGGGCAGATCCATGTTGCCGCCGTGGTAATCCGGCTGCAGCGACGAGATCGCCTCGATCTCCGGCGAGACGCCGATGGTGCCGATGAACGGCTCGTAGGGCAGCGTAATCTTGTCGTTCCAGCGCACGCCGTTCCTGTCGACATGCAGCTTCTTCACGCGCTCCGGCAATGGCGGATTGAGCAGTGCCGTCGAGCTTGTCCCGACGAGTCCGCCGAACTCAGGAATAATGCAGGTCGTGCCGGCCGGCTGCTCGCCGCGGGTCTCGACGTCGCGGATGTAGATCGCGAGGCAATCGCCCTTCTTGGCGCCCTTAACCGCGATCGGCCCGCATTGCGGGTTCAGATAGGGAAAGTTCAGTTTGGCGGTGGGGCTGTCGCTCTCGCTGGTGAGCACACCGCCGAACGCATCCTCCGTCTCGACAACCACCACTCCGCCGGGGTCGATCGACAGGGTCGGCTTTGCATAGGGACCGTAGACGTAGTGGAAGCCGCCCTGCTCTTCGATCGTCAGGCTATGCGTCGCCCCGGTCGCGCCTTTGGCGACCGCACGCTTGGCCATGATGGAATTCTTCAACCAGTCTTCTGCGGGCATATGATTGGCTCCTGAACTCAGATCCCGGGATGACGCTTGTGCCAGTCGGTAACGCGCTGGAACGCATCGCCCGCGCGAACGAGGCCGGCCTCATCGAAATGACGACCGACGAACTGGAAGCCAACCGGACCGCCATTCGCGGCGAAGCCGCCGGGTAGCGTCACGGTCGGGCTTCCCGTCATGTCGAACGGGCATGTGAAGCGAAGCAAGCCTGCGATCAGCGAGGCGTCCTCGCCGAGCGACGCCATCTTGGCGAGCGTGGGCGCGGCGAATGCCTGGGCCGGCACTGCGAGGAGATCGACCGATTCGAACAGAAGGCGGACGGCGCCACGAAACGCTTCGCGCCGGAGCACGATCTTCTGATAGTCCATGCCGGACTGCTGCCGACCGAGATCGAGCAGGCCAGCGAGTGCCGGGCCGTACTCGTCCTTGCGCGCGGGATAGGTGTCCTCGTGCGCGACGGCGACCTCGATGCCGCACAGCGGGAACCAGTCGTCGATGACCGCCTTGGGATCGGGGAACGCGATCTCCTTGATCTTCGCGCCGAGATCGGCCGCTACACGCAGACCCTCGGTCAACACCTTGGCCGCATCGCCATCGGTGCCTTCGCTGGTCCAGCGCCGGTCGACGCCGATCGTCACGCCGCGAAGGTCGCCGGACAAACTGGCGAGATAGTCAGGTACGGGCAGCGGAACCGACGTCGTGTCCTTGGGGTCCTGACCCGCGATCACGCCGAGGATGGCGCCGCAATCGACCGCGCTCCTTGCCATCGGGCCGATATGATCCAGCGTCGCCGCAAGCTCGAATGCGCCGTAGCGGCTGACGCGCCCCCAGGTCGGCTTGAGCCCGGTGACGCCGTTAGCCGCGGACGGAAAGCGGATTGATCCACCCGTATCGGTGCCGAGCGAGCCGAAGCAGAGGCCCGCCGCGGTAGCGACGCCGGAGCCGCTCGAGGATGCGCCGGGCCAGAGATCCGCGTTCCACGGGTTCTTCGGCGGGTCGATCTTCGGGTGATGATCGGCGTAGGCGCCTTCGGTTTGCTGCAGCTTGCCGAGGATGATGGCGCCGGCATCCTTCAACCGCGCAACTACCGTTGCATCCTCGGAGGGACGGAAATCTCGATGAATGGTCATGCCATGGGCCGCCGGCGCGCCCTTGGCCCAGCAGAGATCCTTGACCGCCACTGGCACACCATGCAGCGGCCCCTTGATCTTTCCGGAAGCGATCTCCTTCTCGGCCGTGGCAGCGTCCGCGAGCGCCGAGTCAGCCATCACATAAGCGAAACTCTTGAGCTTGCCGTCGAGCTTCTCGATCCGCCCGAGCATCGCTTTGGTCGCTTCGACCGGCGACAGCTCCTTCGCCTGGATCTTCCGCCCGACGTCGACGAGTCCGAGATAGTGGAGATCTGTTGCCGCCATCGTTCTTCATCCTCACACTCGATGTGACGCGCGGTCGTCTCCGCGCATGCGTCACCGTTCTGGCGACGCGGACGCATCGCCAGCTTCCTTGGCGGCAAACGAAAAAAGCCACCCGTCCCTCCCGAATGAGGCGACGAATGGCTCAAATGCCGCGGCTATGATCTGTCGCTTAGGGGCCGCAATCGAACGAAGCACTTAGTGCAAGGAGCTGGACGTCATCGGCCAGATCGGCGCACGCGAGGTTCGACAGGTAGCCCTGTAGGAGAAAAGTCTAAGTAACTGCCCATCGCATTGTCAACGATGCTCTCTGCCTAAATTTCGATAGTGCTGCGCAGCAAAACGGCAAGCCACTTGCACTGTCATCGCCGATGATGATTTCATCTTCGCGTTGCACTACCGAAAGTCGTCAATGACAAAACCGTCTGTTCCCGTTGGCATCATCTGCTCGCAGTCCGGGCCATATCAGGCTATGGGCCGCGAGATCCTCAAGAGCGCGATGATGGCGGTCGACGAGATCAACAACCAGACGGAGTTCGGCTTCTCGATTGCCGCTCATATCCGCGATCCTCGCGGCATCATCTCCGAATACCATACGGTCTGCGACGATCTCATCCGCAATGTCGGCGTCGAGCACATCATCGGCTGCTACACGTCGGCGTCGCGCAAACAAGTTCTGCCGATCGTGGAGCGCACCGATCGCCTGCTCTGGTATCCTGCGCGCTACGAGGGCTTCGAGTGCTCCGACAACGTCATTTATGTCGGCGCCTCGCCCAATCACAACGTCCTGCCGCTCGTCCGGTACGTGCTCGACAATCTGTCCCGGGAGATCTTCTGCGTCGGCTCCAACTACGTTTGGACATGGGAGACCAATCGCGTCACCCGGGAGTTGGTCAGCGCGGCAGACGGCCACATCCTGGCCGAACGGCTGCTCGAACTCGGCGAAAGCGCCGTCGGGCACATCGTCGACGAGATCGTCCGCCGCAAGCCGCCGATCGTCTTCAACACGCTGGTCGGAAGCTCGAGCTACGACTTCATTCGCGCCTTCCACGCCGGCACCAAGGCCGCCGGGCTCGAGATTCCGATGCTGAGCTGCAGCCTGTGCGAACCGGAACTGTCGATCGTCGGACCGGCGTCGGCCGGCTGCATCACGTCATCGGCCTATTTCGAGAGCATCCGCCTGCCGGAGAACCGCGCATTCGTTGCACGCTGGAAGGCGCGCTATGGCGACGACAGCAGCCCCTCGGTCGACGGGCAATCCGCCTATGTCGCCGTCTATCTGCTGGCGCGCGCGTTGCAGCGCGCTGGCACATCGAGTATCGCCGAGGTGCGGCGCGCCGCGGCCGGCCATCGCTACAATTCGCCGCAAGGACCGGTCTGGATCGACGGCGGCAACAATCATTGCGTCCTTACACCGCGGCTTGCCGTTTCCAATCCGCGAGGACAGTTTGATATCTTCTGGGAAGCCGACGCGCCTGTTAAGCCTGATCCTTACCTGACGCAGCTCGACGTTGCCGTCAGCCCTTCGAGGGAGACCTCGGCGGGCGGCGCATTGCCGAATGCGCCGCATTTGCGGGTTGTAAAATGAGCAGACCGTCTTCATTTTCGCTGCGCGGGCGTAAGGCAATCGTCGCCATCAAGGACGAACGCGACGCAACCATCGTGCGACGCCAGTTCGAGCGTCTTGGGGTCGACAGCATCGCGTGGGAGCCGACAGAGGCGATCGACTTCGCGCCGGATCTGGCGTTGATCGATGACGAGTTCCTGCCTTTGACGCAACCGGCACGACGCGCGTTCCTGGGACGCTGCCCGGTCATCGCCCTGCTCGGCACCGAAACGCCAAGCCGGCTGAAGCTAGTGTTCGAGCTCGATCCGGCCTCGTTCCTGGTCAAGCCGTTGCGCTCGGCCGGCATCTACGCGGCGCTCGTCATGGCAATCGAGCGAAGCGAACGCACCAACGAATTGAAGCAGCAGGTGGTCAAGCTCGAGCAGCGTCTTCGGTCGCGTCGCGTCGTGCTCGCCGCCGTTCTCCAGGTGATGCACTCGCACGCGCTGGCAGAACCAGCCGCCTTTGCGCTGATCCGCAAAGCCGCCATGGAACAACGCAAGACGATCGAAGAGCTTTCGGCGGAGATTACCGCCAAGGGCATGCTCCCGCGCGCAACCGGCTAGCTCACTTCTTTACGAGTGCATTCCTCACCGCCTCGGCAAAACCGCGTATCGTCGGACGCGGCGGCCGCGCCTCGCAGAAATTTGCCCGAGCGAGAATTAGGAAAGAATTTCACTTCGATTCCATCCTTCGAGGAGGGCGGAAGCCCTACCACCCACAACGCCCCCGAGAAAGACGCCGAGACCCTCCGCAGGGGCGGCTTTAATCGGCCGATCTCCCTCTATGTCACTTCCAACGCCAGTAGCAGCGAAAGCCGGCCCTGTGCCGACGCACGAGCGTCTCGGGCCGGATGATCGTGAGAACCATCAGGATTGATGGAGAACGGGGCGGCGTCAGGGAGAGCCTGTTTCGGCCGATGGCAGACTGATGATCCGCGGCGCGCCGACCTCGCGGGGCAATGGCGCGCCGAGCACAAGTGAGAGCCGATACGAGGCGTCGGTGAGCCGGGACGCCAGCGCCTGGAGGTCGGCCTGACGGATGCGTTCGATTGGGCCGCTCACGGTCATGGCGCCCACCAGCGCTCCGTCGTGGCCGAAAACGGCGGTGGAGAGGGAGGCCGTCACAGCGTCGTAGATTCCGGAACTGACGAAGACCTGCACGCCGCCATCCGTGCGGTCTGCCCAGCGCGCCGTCCGCAGCACTTGTCCCGTCGAGGTCAAATCGAGTGGCGCGAGGTTTGTGGGCCGCGCGACGTCGCGCACGAGCTGCGGCGAATCCACCCGAAACAGACAGAGCCGGCTATCGCGTTCACGCACGTGGAACGCACTGCTCTCCAACGTCTCCTGGCTTAGCCGCTGAAGGACCGGCAGCACATGCTGTTCGAGATTGAAATTGGCCCGATAGGTGGTGCCGAGCTGGAAAGTCTTCGCGCCGAGTGCGTAGCGGCCGTCGCTGAGGCGGACGACGTAGCCGGCTTCATCCAGCGACACCAGCGAGCGCATCACGGTCGGTTTCGCCAAGCCCGTGATCTTGGCGATGTCGGCCAGGCTGCGCGACCCGGCTCCAGCGAAGGTATCCAGGATCGCCAACGCCCGTTGCACGGCGGCGACCCCTTGCGTCTTGGGCATCGAAAATCCCTGTCCTGCCGATTTTCAGTTGACCTCGGCTCGTCACCGTTACACTATGCGTAACGGCGTTCCATTTTCAATGGGGTTGATATGGCCGTAGGGTTCAGGATCCTTTCCCGCAAGCGTGTTGTCGCAGGCGAATGGGTCGAACGGGCTCGCGCCCTTCCGGTCGCCAACATCAGCGATGTGATGTCGCGCATGGCCGCGGGCGGCGCCACGCTCCGGCCGATGCATGCGGCTGGCGGCATGGCCGGTCCCGCTTTGACCGTGAAGACGCGCCCCGGCGACAATCTGATGGTCCACAAAGCGCTCGACATCGCGGTTGCCGGCGACGTCATCGTGGTCGATGCGGGCGGCGACCTCAGCAACGCAATCTTCGGCGAGATGATGCTCGCGCAGGCCGCCCGGCGCGGCGTCGCCGGCATCGTTATCCATGGCGCGATCCGCGATGCCGCTGCGATCCGGGCAAACCCCCTTCCCGTTTTCGCGGCGGGTGTCACCCATCGCGGTCCGTACAAGGACGGTCCGGGCGAGATCAACGGACCGATCGCGATCGGCGGCATGGTCATCCAGCCCGGCGATTTGGTGCTGGGCGACGACGACGGCGTGCTAGCCGTCGCCATCGACGATTGCCGAGCGGTGATCGAGGCCGCCGAAGCCAAGCAGTCTGCCGAGACCAAGCAAATGGCGGCGATCGAAGCCGGTACGCTCGATCGCAGCTGGGTCGACGCCTCGCTCCGACGTCTCGGCTGCGAGATGCCAGAGGTCTAGCGATGGCCGGGCGTACGATCTCCGAGAAGATCCTCGCTCGAAAATCCGGGCAGGATGCGCACGCCGGGGACCTCGTGGTCTGCGAGGTCGATTGCGCGCTCGGCACCGACGGTTCGGTCCCGATGGCGCTCGACTATTTCAAGGCGATGGGCGGAGAGAACGTGCGCGATGCCGCCCGATTGGTCTTTGCGCTCGACCATTACGTGCCGCCGACAAGCCCGCAGACGATCGAGCTGCACCGCGTGATGCGGGACTTCGCCAAGCGGTTCAGCGTCACGCTGCATGAAGCCGGTGAAGGAATCGGTCACCAGCTCATCGTGGAGACGGGCCGCGCTCTGCCGGGTGGCCTGGTCGTCGGAGCCGACAGCCATGCCGTGACATACGGGGCACTGAATTGCTTTGCGACCGGGATCGGCTCGTCCGATCTCGCCGCGGTCATGCTGTGTGGCCGGATCTGGCTGCGCGTGCCGGATTCGATCCGCGTCGTCCTGACCGGACAACTGCCGAGCGGCGTCTATGCGAAGGATATCGCACTGGCCCTCGCGGGCACGCTCGGCGCTGACGGTGCCGCCTATCAGGCACTCGAATTCGCAGGACCGGGTGTCGCCACCCTCGCGCTGGAGGACCGCCTCGTCCTGAGCAATCTTGCGGTCGAGATGGGCGCGAAGACCGGCATCTTCCCGGCCGATGCTGAAACCATCGCCTATCTGCAGGGCCGCACCGGCCAGGCTTTCGAACCGGTCGCAGCGGATCCGGATGCGCACTACAGCCGGACCGTGGAGATCGCGCTCGACGCCCTCACGCCGCGGATCGCGTTGCCGCATCTGGTGGATCAGGTCGTGGCGCTCGAGGATGCGGCCGGCACGCCGGTACAGATGGTCTATCTCGGCACCTGCACGGGCGGCAGGTTACGCGACTTCCATCAGGCTCTCGCGGTGCTCGAGGCGGGTGGAGGCGTTGCACCCGGCGTGCAGCTCGTGGTCACGCCGGCATCGCGCGAGGTCCGCGACGCCATGGCGGCCGATGGCACGCTCGACGCCCTGGTCGGCTTCGGCGCAACCGTGGTCGAGCCGGGCTGCGGCTCCTGCTGCGGGACCTGCGGGGTGATCCCCGGCGACGGGGTTTCGGTGATCTCGACCGCCAACCGGAACTTCAAGGGCCGCATGGGCAACGCCAAGGCATCGATCTACCTCGCCTCCCCGGCAGCTTGCGCAGCCGCCGCGACCCGCGGTGTCGTGACCGATCCTCGCGAGGTGTCGCGATGACAGCCCTGCGAGGACGCGCGCGACTTGTCGGCGACGACGTCAACACCGACTCGATCATCAGCTCGACCCGCAAGCGGGAGAGCCTCGACCCCGCCGTTCTCAGGCAATTCCTGTTCGAGCATGTCGATCCGACCTTTGCAGCTTCTGTGCAACCGGGAGACATCCTGGTGGCGGGCAAGAATTTCGGTTGCGGCTCGGCGATGGAGGTTGCCGTCACAACCGTGCTCGGGGCCGGCATTCCGGCGGTGATGGCGCGAAGCTTCTCGCGCACCTACTACCGCAACGCGATCAACAACGGCCTGCTGCCGCTTGTCTGCGAAACCGGCGGAATTCGTGAGGGCGACATCCTGATCTCCGACGGCACCGGCGCGATCCGCAACGAACGCAGCGGTGAGACCCTCAGCCCGGAGCCGCTGCCGCCGATCATGCTGGCGATCCTGCGCGCGGGCGGCCTCGTTCCCTATATGCGTCAGAACGGTGACTTCAAGCTATGACGATCACAGACACTCCGAGCGCCATTGCCTCGACGGGATACCGTCTTCGGCTTCCCGGTCCAACCGAAGTGCCCGAGCGGGTGCGGCAGGCGATGGCTCGGGTGATGGTCAACCATCGCGGACCCGAATGCCGGACTGCAATCGGCGAGGCGGAGGAGATGATCCGCCCGATTTTAGGCACGACGAACCGCATCCTGTTCTTTGCGAGCTCCGGAACCGGCGTTATGGAGGCTGCGCTCGTCAACGTGGCCGGACCGGGCCATCGGATCCTCGTAGTCGAGCATGGTCAGTTCGGTGAGCGTTTCACCACGATCGCCAAGGCCATGAACATCACCGTCGACACGGTCGCGATCGAATGGGGCCAGGCGATCGATGTCGCCGCGGTGGAAGCCCGATTGCGCGACCACACCTATCGCGCCGTCGTCGTCGTGCACAATGAGAGCTCGACCGGGATCGTGGCCGATCTCGCGGCGCTCGGCGCACTGGTGCGCGACCGGCCAACGCTGCTCATCGCAGACTCCGTCAGCGGTCTCGGCGGCATCGCGATGCGGCAGGACGAATGGGGCGTCGACATCGTTGTCTCGGCCTCGCAAAAGGCCTTGATGTGCCCGCCCGGCCTCGCACTTGCCAGCGTCAGCGCCAAGGCGTGGCACGTGATCGGGCAGGACGAGCAGCGATCGGCCTTCTATTGGGATTTCCGTCGCGCGCTGAAATCCGCGGAGCAGAACGAGACCGCGTTCACGGCACCGGTGAGCCTCATCTATGGCCTGCGTGAGGCCTTGACGATGATGCACGAGGAAGGCTTCGCCAATGTGCTCGCGCGCCACAAGAAGCTCTCCGCCGCGCTGCGCGCCGGCGGCGCGGCGCTCGGACTCGCAGATTTTTGCCGCGATGAGCCACGCTCGAACACGGTCGTGGTTTTCAAGGTCCCCGACGGGCTCGAAGGCGGAGCCATCGTGCGGCAGCTCTACCAGGATCACCGCACGGTGATCGCAGGCGCCCGCAACCGTCTCTCCGGCCGTGTCATCCGGTTTGGCACGATGGGTGCTTTGAGCGCGGGGACCATTCTGACCGACCTTCTGCATCTCGAGGACGCACTCACGAAGTTCGGCCTGCCGATCGAACCCGGCGCCGGGCTCAAGGCGGCCACCGAGTACCTCGCCGCAACCGCATGAGCAATCGCTGAACCCACGAGGGCGAACCACGATGAGACCTCCTGCCTCCATCCTCGCCCGAGTCGTGACGCTCGCGGCATCGCTGTTCGCGGCCGGGCTGGTCTCGGCCCAGCAGAGCGTCGTGCTCTATTCGGCCAACGACGACACCGTGAACAAGCTTGTAGCCGAAGGCTTCGCCAAGGCGACCGGAATCAAGGTCGACGTGGTCTCGACCGGATCAGGTGTGCTGGTGCGCCGCGTCGCGTCCGAGGCCGCCAATCCGCAGGGCGACGTGATCTGGGGCGTCAGCGCGACGCTGCTGCGGCTGGCGAGCCCGCACCTTCAGGCTTACGCGGCGAAGGGCCGCGAAGCCGTGCCGGCGCAATTTCGCGATCCGAACGACCTTTGGCTGGGCACCAACATCCAGGTCGTCGTGATCGGCCAGAACACCAAGGCGATCGACAAGGCCAGCGGGCCCAAAGCCTGGGCAGACCTCCTCGATCCGAAATGGAAAGGCAAGCTCGCCTTTACCGACCCTGCCAATTCCGGATTCTCATATGCGGCCGCGACCACGCTTCTCTCGCTGTGGGGCGCGGACGACGCAGCCTGGACCAAGATGGACGGGCTTCTTGCGAATGCGAAGGTGCTCAACCGCTCGACCCAGGTCTTCGACGGGATCGGCAGCGGCGAATATCCGCTTGGCATCACGCTCGAATATGCCGGCTTCCTGTGGGCCCATAACGGTGCGCCGGTGAGCGTCGCCTATCCGGCCGAGGGCACCTATGCGGGCGTCGAAGGCGCGGCCATCCTGAAAGGCGGACCGAACCCCGAGCCTGCCAAACGGCTGGTCGACTATCTGGGCAGCAAGGAAGTCCAGGAGATGTTGCTGAAGGCGACGTTCCGGCGCCCTGCCCGTCAGGATATCGAGCTCGAGGCAGTCGCACCGGGGATGCTGCCGTTCTCGGCAGTCAAGGTGCTGCCCTATGACGACACCAAATGGGAAGCGGCCCGTCGCGACACCCTCGCGCGGCTGAAGACCACGATCCAGAACACGCGCTGATCCGATGACCGCGATCCGGATTGAAAACCTGACCCGCACCTTCGGCGCGGTGCGGGCCGTGGACGACATCTCGCTCGACATCAAGCATGGCGAGCTGTTCACGCTGCTTGGGCCGTCAGGCTGCGGGAAGACGACGTTGCTGCGCATGATCGCAGGCTTCATCGACGTCGAATCCGGCTCCATTTGCTTCGACGGCCGGCGCATCGATGCTCTGCCCGCGCATCGCCGCGACACCGGCATGGTGTTTCAGAACTACGCGATCTTCCCGAACCACACCGTCGCCGAAAACGTGGCCTACGGGCTGAAGGCCAGGAAGGTTCCGGCTGCCGAGATCGCATCGCGCGTCGATAAGGCGCTCGAGCGGGTGCGCCTTGCAGGTTACGGTCCGCGCTCGCCACACCAGCTCTCCGGCGGTCAGCTGCAACGCGTGGCAATCGCCCGCGCGCTCGTGATCGAGCCCGCCGTGCTCCTGTTCGACGAGCCGCTGTCCAACCTCGACGCGCAGTTGCGCACCGAAATGCGGATCGAGGTCCGACAGCTGCAGCAGGCGCTCGGCCTGACTGCGATCTACGTGACGCATGATCAGGAGGAGGCACTCGCCATCTCCGACCGCATCGCCGTCTTGCGTCACGGCAAGATCGAGCAAGTGGACACGCCGGAGCGCATCTATCGAATGCCGCAGACTGCCTTCGTCGCCGAATTCCTCGGCTCGACCAATATGGTGCCGGGCATCGCGGGAGCTTTCGACGGCCGTAACACCCCTGTCGCAGCAGCCGGAACGGAATTCACGGTCAGAGGCGAGGTCGCAGCGCCGGGCGCGCCGGTGTTGCTGTCGGTCAGGCCGGAGGCCCTGCAGCTGCGAGACGGTTCCGGTGGCTCGCTTGTGCATGCGCGTCTGGCGCTGCGTGAATTTCTCGGCCCGGTACAACGCCTCCACGCAACCCTGCCGGACGGCACCCAGATTCGGATTGCGGCGCTCGGCGGCCAGGCGCTCGATCTCTTGCCCGGCGCGCCGCTCACCCTTGCCTACGACCCTGCCCAGATCACGGCGTATCCGGCGCCATGAAACGCTTCGCCACCATCGTGACGCTGGCGGCGCTGGTGCTGCTCGCGGTGTTTCTGCTCTACCCGCTGGCGCTCGTCCTGGATGCAAGCTTTCGGATCGACGGCACGGGCGGCCTGACACTTGGGAACTATGCGGCGATTGTGAAGAGCCGCTACTATCTTGGCAGCATCGGCAACAGTCTGCTCTGCGCCGCGCTCGCGACGGCCTTCGCATGCGCGATCGGCATCCCGCTCGCCTTCTGTCTCGCCCGGATCGACATACCGGGCCGCGCGCTGCTGCTGACGCTTGCGTCCTTACCGCTGGTCCTGCCCTCTTTCGTCAGCGCCTACGCCCT
Source organism: Bradyrhizobium sp. MI1.7 (assembly GCF_055811795.1). NCBI lineage: Bacteria > Pseudomonadati > Pseudomonadota > Alphaproteobacteria > Hyphomicrobiales > Nitrobacteraceae > Bradyrhizobium > Bradyrhizobium sp. MI1.7. The sequence goes on along the minus strand of NZ_JBVVPO010000036.1, from coordinate 13,103 downwards.
CGTGCTGCTGTTCGGCCATGCTGGCGTCGTCACCACCGCTCTGCGCGGGATCGGCATCCCGATCGGATCGATCTACGGCGTGCCCGGCATCGTCATCGTGTTCACGTTGACGCTCTATCCATACGTCGTCATGCCCGTGCTGGCCGGATTCCAGGCAGTCGACGCCTCGATGGAGGAGGCAGCCCGCAATCTCGGCGGCTCACGGCCCTATGTGATCCGCACCGTGCTGCTGCCCATCGTGATGCCGGCGATCCTTGCCGGCGGACTATTGGTGTTCATTGAGGCACTGGAGAATTTCGGCGTGCCAGCGGTGCTGGCTGAGGACCGGCCGTTCCTGGCCGTCGACATCTTCAAGCTGTTCGCCGGCGAATCTGATGCCAACCCGGCCGCGGCGGGCGCACTCAGCGTGCTCCTGATCGCCTGCACGGCGATCGCGCTGCTCGTTCAGCGGCACTACCTTGGCAAGCGCCGGTTTTCGACCAATGCCCGCAGCGCGCCCGCGAAGCTGCCTCTGACGCCGGGGCTGCGGCTCACGGCCACAATCGTGAGTTGGGGCATTGTGATTGCCTCGCTGCTGCCGTTCGCGGCCGTGTTGATGATCTCCCTCCTGCGCTTTCGCGGCCCTGTCCTGACCTGGGAGTTCGGATTGGGCAATTACGCCACCCTATTGTCGGGCTCCTATCGGCCGCTGCTCAACACGCTGACGCTCGCCAGCATCGCGGCCGCCGTCACCATGCTGATCGGCGCCCCGATCGGCTATGTCGTGGCCCGGCACCGCTCGCGCCTGTCGGGATTGCTCGATTTCGTCGGCATGGTGCCGTTTGCAGTCTCGGGCACGATCCTGGCGATCGGGCTCATCATCGCGTTCAACAGCGGTCCCTTGATTCTGACCGGCGGCTGGCTGATCCTGGTCATCGCCTATGTCGTCCGCAAGCTCCCCTTCGCGATCCGGTCGTCCTCGGCAATCGTGCACCAGCTCGATCCCTCGCTCGAGGAAGCCTCGATCAATCTCGGGGTCTCGCCAAGCAAAACCTTCGCGACCCTGACCGTGCCGTTGATGGCCAGCGGCCTTGTCGGCGGGCTGGTGCTGGTCTGGATCACCGCGGCATCCGAGTTGAGCGCGACCATTGTGCTCTATGCGAGCGGCTGGGTCACCACGACCGTCGTGATGTACCATGCCATCGAGGGCACCGGCGCGGGTCTGGCGGCCGCCGCGGCCGCGGTGCTTATCCTCGTCACCGCAATCCCGTTGCTCCTGATCAATCGGCGCATCAACAAGCAGGAATCAACCGTGATATGACGGCAGGACAGGACGGTATGAACGAAGCAGCCCCGACGCTCCCGAATTTCCGCAGCGACAATGTCGCGCCGGTCTGCCCCGAGATTCTGCGAGCGATCGCCGAGGCCAATCGCGGCCCGGCCGCCGCCTATGGGGACGACGATTATTCGAGATTGTTGAATGCGCGCTTCTCGGAGCTGTTCGAGACCGCGGTCACCGTGTTCCCGGTCTCGACCGGTACGGCGGCCAACGCCTTGTCACTCGCGAGCTGCGCGCGGCCCTATGGCGCCATCTATTGTCACGAAGAGGCGCATATCCACACCGCGGAAGGCGGCGCGACCGAAGCCTTCACAGGCGGCGCGAAGCTCGTCGCCATGTCCGGCCGAAACTTTCGGATCGAGCCGTCGAGCCTGCGCCAGGCGCTGGGCCAGGCGGCCTGGGGAGTCCGCAATCGCTCCCAGCCCGATGCGGTGTCGATCACTCAGGCCAGCGAATATGGAACAATCTATCCCCTCGCCGAGATCGCCGAAATCGGAGCAATCGCCCACGACAGGAATCTGTCGCTGCACATGGATGGCGCCCGGTTCGCCAACGCGCTGGCGCGGCTCGATTGCAGCCCGGCCGACATGACATGGCGCGCTGGCGTCGACATCCTGTCCTTCGGGGCGACGAAGAACGGGGCGATGTCGGCGGATGCGATCGTGGTGTTCGACCAGGATCTCGTCGAATCCCTGTCCTATCGGCTTCGCCGCGCCGGCCAGACCTCGTCGAAGATGCGCTTTGCGTCTGCACAGCTGCTCGCCTACGTCGAGGATCGCCTTTATCTGCGGCTCGCGGCGAAGGCCAATGCCGTGGCCGCGCGTCTTGGAGCGGGTCTCGCTGCGCTACCCGACGTTCAGCTCATTGCGCCAGTGGAAGCCAATCTGGTTTTCATCAACCTGCCCGCTTTGGCCATCAACCGTCTTGCAGCGAGCGGGCTGCAATTCGCGCGACGGGGCCAGGACGTAATCCGGTTTGTGGCTCGCTTTGACAGCACCGAACAGGATGCTGACGAGGTCATCGCGCTCGTCCATCGCGCGATCGCAGGAGGCTGAGAGCGATCATTCCTTAACCGATCATTCTGCAGATAGTTGCCCCGCCCACCGTCACCCACGCGTCTACAGCCCTTCCAATTTTCGATTGCAGCTCCTGCGCAACAAGAACATCGCTTGGCAAGTGACACACGCTCAACCAACTACCACGCCCGTTAGGTCGCGTGATGTCTTGCCGGTAGAGCCCGCCGAAACGCTTCTTCAAATAACCGGCCCATCCTTTTTCTAGTAGAGCGATGGTCTCGGGACTGCGCACGGTGACCAGCCTGCGCGCGCCTAGCGAACAGCATCGAACACTTTAGGACTGTCGCGAACGGGCGCATTCTTTACCCGCGAGGTAATCGAATTGGTCCCCGCCACGGCGCATCTTCGGTCGCAACAGGAAATGACCATGATCGCGCTGCTGCTCTACCGGACCATCGCAGACCACCTTGTTCCCTGGGCCGTGACGCTCGCGACCCGCATGCTGGCACGCAGCCTCAACATGCCCGAGCCCCTGGTGCATTCGACCGGCCACTATGTCGTCGCGCAGGTAACAGCCTTCGAGCACGGCGTCGGCAAGAGCCTCTGCCCGTTCCGCCTCGCCCGCCTGCTCCGCGCCTGGTGGCGCGGACGGCACTGAATTCACCCCCAAGCCCAACCCAACCATGGAGACCACGATGATCGACGCATCCACCTTCCTGCGCCGCGCGCTTCTCGCCGACGCCATCTTCAGCGGCGTCGCCGCCCTCGGCTTCACCTTCGGCGCCGGCGCGTTCGCATCGCTGTTCAACCTGCCTGAAGCGCTGCTGCGTGAGACCGGCCTGTTCCTGATCGCCTACACCGCGCTGGTCGGCTGGCTTGCCTCGCGTGCCTCCGTGGCGAGGCCGCTCGTGCTGCTGGTCGTGGTCGGCAACGCGGCCTGGACGGTCGGCAGCATCGCGCTGCTGTTCTCGGGCGCGGTGTCGCCGAACATCAGCGGCGAGCTCATGGTCGTCGCGCAGGCGATCGCGACCGGCGTGTTTGCCGAGCTGCAATATGTGGGATTGCGGAAGAGCGGGAATGTGGTGACGGCGTGAGACCACGTCACTCGCTGTCGTGGGGGGGGGGGGGCGGGGGGCCCCCCGGGGGGGGGGGGGGGCGGGGGGGGGGGGGGGGGGGGGGGGGGGGGTGGGGCGGGGGGGGGGGGGGGGGGGCGGCGGGCGGGGGGCGCGGGGCGGGGGGG
>NZ_JBVVPO010000036.1:0-9519 GCF_055811795.1 Bradyrhizobium sp. MI1.7 | reverse complement strand
CGATGGGGGGCCGCGCCGGCCTGGGCGCCGGGGGTGTTTGCCGACATTAAATTTGTGGCATGCCGCACGCGGGTTATGGGGGCGCGGGGGTGCGCCCAGGCCAGTCGGTGCCGCCCCCGGGCCCCCCGGGCCGACCCAGTATTCCGAGACAGTAGACGGATGCGGATGGGCTGCGGCGTACTGGATGCCCCGCTTTCGCGGCGCATGACACCGCGGCTAATGGCTAAGCCCGCGCGCGACCGTTCTTCTTGCCAACGGCATGGCCGTTGAGCTTCTTCTTGCCGGCCTTCGCGCCCGCCTTCTTGGCCTTGGCTTCCGTGCGCGCCTTCACCTTGGTGCGTTCGGCGCGGGCCTCGGCGCGCAGCTTCTTGCGCTTGGCCTCGCAGGAAGGGCATTTGCAGCCGATCGGCTTGAGATAGGCTTTGAAGTAGTCGGTGCCGTAATCGTAGTTGATCTCGTCGCCCGGCTCGATGTTCTTGATGGCGCGGATGAAGACCTTGCGCTCGCGCGGCCGGACGTCGGACTCGGCGTTGGGGCGGCAGGAATGGTTGATGTAGCGGGCGAGGTTCTTGCGCACCGACCCGTCGATGGTCCAGCGGTTGTTGAGCTCGAACAGGTATTTGTTCTCGATCTCGTCATGCGCGGGAATTTTGGAGTCCAGGATCGGTCCGAAATAACGGATGATCCGGGTCCCCTTCTTGATCGGCATGGTGGCGAAGAGGCCAAGTCCGGTCTTGGAACGGCCGACGCGGTAGGATTTGCTGGAAGCGATGGCTGGCATGATCGAATGAGATGTCGCGGACGAAGCGCGGTAAGCGCAGCGGAAGGCGCCCTTCTAGAACGATTCCGCGCCGCTGTCAGGTACATCCCGCCTCTGTTTGAACCTTGCCCACAGTGAAGACGTCTGATGGAGGAAGTTCCCTCTGTATCAAGGCGTCGTCATGAGGCGTATCGCGTTCCTTTGTCTGACCGTGCTGCTGACTTGCCTGAGCGCGGGTCACGTCGCCGCCCAATCCATGGGCAGCAGCTATTCCTCCACAGCGCCAAAAGACTGCCGCCAGATCGGCAAGCCCAGCGAGCTCGACGGCAGCACCACACGGGTCTGCCCGGGAAAAAACGGCCTGATCGTGCTGATCGCCGAGGATGATCTGCGCGAAATCGTCTCGGTCGGCCGCAACCGCAAGGCCGCAGCGGAGGAACCGGCGGCAAAGGTCTGGTTCGCGCCATTCAATTCGTCGGAGGCCACCGTCGAATGGCGTAGCGCGGGCACGAAGCCGATTGCCATGATCCAGCGCTGGCACATCGCCGATAGCACCGATCCCGACAAGCAGGGACGGCCGAACACCAAGGCCATGCTCGTCGTGACGCGGCTGCCGCCGGGGTCGGTCTGCCACGTCGCCTATGTCGATGCCATCGCCAACCCCACCGCCAATGAGCTCGCTCGCAAGGCGGCGGACGATTTCGCCCGCAGCTTCACTTGCGGCAAGGACGAGGTGAAGATTGTCGGCACGCGTGGACGTGCGGTCGAACTCGCGACGATGCGCTAGGGCAGCGCCCGCCCGAACGCGCTATGCCGGCAGCTTCGCCGTGATGGGCGCCGTCAGCATCGCCTCGAGCAACTGTTCGGCCGTCGTCCCCTCGGGCAGCCGCCCCAAAATGTCTTCGAGCCGTCCGTCGAGCAGCAGCATGGTGAAGCCGTGCACCATGGACCAGGCGCGGGCGATCGCCGCACCCTGGTTCAGCGTCAGCGAATCTTCGCTGATCTGCTCCTGACGCATCATGCCGATGGCATTGGCGAGCCCGGCGAAGGAGGCTTCGGCCGCCTCGTGCAGCGAGGGTCTGGAATAATCGAGCCGTTCGGTGCGGAACATGATGCCGTACATGCCGGGATGGGCCTGCGCATAGGCGACATAGGCCTTCTGCCGCGCCAGCGCGCGCTCCAGCGGCGTGGTGGCGGCGTCGCAGGACGAGGCCATCGCCGCGTTGAACTGGCGGAAGCCGACGGCCGCGAGCTCGCTGAGCAGGCCGGTGAGATCGCCGAAATGATGGGTCGGCGCGGCATGCGAGACGCCCGCCTCCCGCGCCACCGCGCGCAAGGTCAGGCCGGAGAGCCCGTCGCGCTCCAGCACCCGTTCGGCGGCCTGGAGCAGCGCCTCGCGCAGGGCGCCGTGATGATACGGCGTCTCCGTCTTCGCTACTGCCGGACGGCGTGTGGAACGCGCCTGCGCGCTCGCGGCCGACGATGTCTTGCTCGGGGTACGCGGCTTGCGCGCTGTTTCGCTGTTGGTGTCGCTTTTGGCCATTTGCAAGCTATATGACGCAATATTGACAGTGTAAAGATTTCACTTGACGAATGCGGTGATCGGCATTATTCGATCTTTACGATGTAAAGATAAGGAGGGATACGCCGTGCAGCACGACGCCGTCACCGAGCGCCGCCATAACCTCGGTCCGATTCCATTCGAAGCCGATGCGCCATTCCTCAAAATCGTCGGGGAATTGCCGCGCGATCTGAATGGCGTGCTCTATCGCAACGGTCCCAATCCGCAGTTCGATGCGCCCGGTGCGCACTGGTTCGTCGGCGACGGCATGCTGCATGCTTTCCACCTCGAGAACGGCCGCGCCAGCTATCGCAACCGCTGGGTCCGCACGCCGAAATGGCTGGCCGAGCACGATGCCGGCCGCGCGCTGTTCGGCGGCTTCGGCCGCAAGCTGCCGGATGCGCCACAAAACCTCACCGACGGCGGCGTCGCCAACACCAACATCATCTTTCATGCCGGCAAGCTTTTGGCGCTGGAAGAAGCGCATCTGCCGACCGAGATCGAGCCGGGCACGCTGGCGACGCGCGGCTATCACGATTATCAGGGTCGTGTCGCCGGCAGCTTCACGGCGCATCCGAAGGTCGACCCGGTCACCGGCGAGCTCGTGTTCTTCGGCTACAACGCCGCGGGTCCGCTGACGCCTGCCCTCTCCTACGGATCGATCGACGCCTCCGGCAAGGCGACGCGCTTCGAACGTTTCGAGGCGCCCTATGCCAGCATGGTGCACGACTTCATCGTCACCGAGAACCATGCGCTGTTTCCGATCCTGCCGATCACCGGCAGCATGGAGCGCGCGATGAGCGGACGGCCGCCTTATGCCTGGGAGCCGGACAAGGGCGCCTATGTCGGCGTGATGAAGCGCAACGGCACGGCGAAGGACATCGTCTGGTTTCGCGGCGAAGCCTGCTACGTCTTCCACATCATGAACGCGTGGGAGGACGGCAACCGCATCATCGCCGACGTCATGCAGTTCGAGGAAGCGCCGCTGTTTCCGCATCCCGATGGCCGGCCGACGGATCCGGAGAAATCACGCGCGCGCCATTGCCGCTGGACGTTCGATCTCTCGGGGAAGACCGACCGCTTCCAGCAGACCTATCTCGACGATCTCACCGGCGAATTCCCCCGCATCGACGACCGCCGCGCCGGATTGAAAAGCCATCACGGCTGGTACGCCTGCGCCAATCCGCGGCTGCCGATGTTCGGCGCGCTGTCGGGCATCGTCCATGTCGACGGCAACGGCAGACGGCTCGGTCATTATCTGCTGCCGGCCGGCGATACCATCTCCGAGCCGGTGTTCGTCGAGCGCGCGACGGATGCCACGGAAGGCGACGGCTGGCTGTTGGCGGTGGTCTGGCGCGCGCGGGAGAACCGCAGCGACCTCGCGGTGTTCAACGCCACCGATGTCGAAGCCGGCCCCGTTGCGCTGGTGCAGCTCGGCCACCGCGTGCCCGACGGCTTTCACGGCAATTGGGTGGGCGCGCAGTAACTCTTGTCATTCCGGGGCGCGACGACGTCGCGAGCCCCGGAATGACATCGCGGATGTCACCAAAGAGGCCTCGCATGCATATGCCCTCGATCACCGCAGATTGCCTTGCCGTCCTCGCCCTGGCCTGCGCAGCGCTCGCACTCCGGATGATCCGGCTGCGACGGAGCGGCCATGTCATCTTCAACGGCGGCATCTTGCTCTCGGTCGGCCTCCTGCTCGCCGCCGCGCTGCCGATCCTGTCGCGCCTGCCCTGGGCGGAATTCGCCGACGAGGCGTCCGACCAAGCCATTGCTGCCCTTCACTTTTTGGAAGTCACCTACGTTATTTTGACACTGTAAAGATTTCGCTTGACCCAGCATCGCTCCTGAATTATTGATCTTTACATCGTAAAGATTAGCCAGACCGAGGCGGCTCATGGCGATTTTCCTGATCCTCGCGCCCTACGGCGCCTACACTTTCCTGATGCTGGTGACGTCGGCCACGATCAGCGTGTTTGCCGCGTCTGCGATCTGCCTCGCCACCATCACGGTCGATGTCGCGCGCGGCCGCTCCGTGAAGATCCTAGCGACGGGCTCGGCGATCGTATTCGCCGCAATCGGCCTCTACCTCGCGCTGATCGACCCGAAGCTCAGCACGCTGGGAGTCAAGCTGTCGGTCGACATCGGCATCTTCGTCATCTCGCTCGGCTCGATGCTGGTCCGCCACCCGTTCACGCTGCAATATGCGGTTGAAACGGTCCCGGCCGAGACGGCGGCGATGCCCGGCTTCCTCACCGCCAACTACGTCATCACCGGCGCCTGGACCACCGCCGCGCTGTTGATGATGGCCGCCAACATCGCGCTGCTCTACGTCCCCGGCCTGCCGCTCTGGTCGGGCCTTGCGGTCGCCTTCGCCGCCCGCAACAGCGCGATCTACTTCACAAAATGGTATCCCGAGTATCGCCAGATCAAATATGCTGCGCCCGCCGCCGCGCTGCCCCACCCCCATTGAAGACAGGACAGACGATGAAAGACGTATTCCGCCGGCTCGTCTCTGATTTCCTCTCCACCATCGTCTTCCTGGTAATCTATCTCGTGACCGACAACGTCATCCTCGCGACCGCAGTCGCGATCCTTGGCGCCATCGGCCAGGTGGTCTGGTCGCGGGTCAAGGGCCAGACGCTGGGCTACATGACCTGGGCGAGCCTCGGCCTCGTCATCGTGCTCGGTGGCGCAACGCTGCTCACCCACGATCCGCGCTTCGTGCTGGCGAAGCCCGCGATCGGGCATGTCGCGATCGGCATCATCATGCTCAAGCGCGGCTGGATGCTGCGTTATCTGCCGGCGATCGTGACCGAGACCATTCCGGAATACGTTACCGTCGCGGGCTACGCCTGGGCCGCGCTGATGTTTGCGCTCGCCGCGGGGACCGTTGCGGTTGCCATGACCGGCGACATGAAGCTGTGGGCCTTCTATATTTCGGTGGTCCTGATCGGCGCGAAGATCGTTGCGTTCGCGATCCAGTACGTGGCCTTCCGCCTGCTCATCGGCAGCCGTATTCGCGCAGCCCGCGCTTAAGGGCGCGTCAAAGAGAGCGTTAGGCACGTCCCCCGAGTTAGGCTATAGGCGTCCCTGGCTCACCTTGCGGATTGTCGCGAGGTGCCGGGAAAAAGTTGGGAGACACGAATGGCCGTGGACGGCAACTGGACTCTGACCATGACGACGCCCATGGGCGAGCGCAAGGCCACGCTGACCTTGCTGAACTCCGGCGGCACACTGACCGGAACGCAGGGCGCCGACGGCAATTCGGCCGAGATCTTCGACGGCACCATCAGCGGCGACGCCGTCAACTGGAAAGTCTCGATCACCAATCCGATGCCGTTGACGCTCGAGTTCATCGGAACGGTCTCTGGCGACAGCATGAGCGGCGAGATGGGCATCGGCCCGATGGGCAGCTTTCCGTTCACGGGCGCGCGCGCGTAGGCACGTTGCGAACCATGCGCGTGCTCCGTCTCATCGCGGCAACGATCCTGTGTGTCGCGACGCAAGCGGCGCGCGCGGATGACACCGAACCGGCGTGGCGCGCAAGCGCGCTCGCCATGGTGCCGGCGGGCTATGTCACCGGCACGGCCTATCGGACCGAAGGCTCGACCGGCACCCTCGCCGTCTATCCGGCCTCGTCGAATGATCCGAAGACACCGGCAAGCGTGTTCGCTGCACGCCAGGCCCTCGTCGTCACGCTGACGCCGGATGCGACGCGCGCGGTCTCGGCCGAATTGAAGCCGCGCAGCGCGCCGGATCCTGATAACGACGACACTGACTTCGCAAAGCTCCACGCCGATCTCGCCGCCAGGCGCGCAACGCTGCCCGATGGGACCGAGCCGTGTGATCTCGGCGCCTGGTCCATCGACAAGGATCCTGATGGCCTCAACGTGCGCGCCGAGCCCTCGGCGAAAGCGCGCGTGCTCGGCACGCTGCCGCCGCCCTACCGGCTGAAGCTTGGCGGCGCCGAGAACACGCCCGACGGCGGCTGGCTCACCGAATTCCGCATCATCGGCTTCAAGGACGGCTGGTTCCTGATTGAAGGCGCGAAGCCGCCCGGCAAGGATTACGAGGACGAGAAGAGATATCCGCGCAGCGCGCCAAAACCCTATGCGGGGCGCGGCTGGGTCGCGTCCAACAAGGTCGGCGCGTCCTACGCCAATGGCGCGACGCGCATGGGCGGAGTTTTCCAGGCGCCGTTCGTCGATGCGAAATGGATGCCTGCCCAGCGCGAGCTCGGCGGCCCAATCGACACCGACGGCGGCCCGAAGCGCATCTTTGCCTGTAGCGGGCTCTGGGGCCTCGTCGAGAGCCAGGACGGCGTCCGCGGCTGGTGGCGCTCGCTGTGCTCGAACCAGGTTACGAATTGCAGCTAACGGGCTGCGGTCATTGGCCACGGGGCCAAGGCGCTCAGGTCGTTGACCACAGCCGGCTTCACGAGCAGGATACAGCATACAACTAAAGATTTTTATTGATCTCAACACACTTGCAGCAGAAGGGGAATTTGCATGGTCTCCCTCCCCGCTCGCAATCGCATCCACCTGTTCCTGACCTCCGCCGTGGCCGCGCTTGCTGGAGCAGCGCCGGCGAGTGCCGATGTGCTCGAGCCGCAGTCACCGGCGTGGCAACTGAGCGAGCCGTTCAAGAAGAGCGCGGATGCCCGCACCAACATCAGTGGAGCGGCGTGCGCGACCACATCCCCGCCCCTCAAATCCTGCCTCGTCGTCAACGACGATGAGCGATCAGGCCAGCGGCGATCCGGATGCCGAGGGCGCCGCTTACGATGACGGTTATTTCTACGTGGTCGGATCGCACGGCCGCAAACGTTATCATCCCGACGACAGCAATCCGACGAGCTATCACCTCTTTCGCTTTCCCGTCGACAAGCTCACTGGAGAGCCACCCTTCCCGATCTCCGCGGACGAGGTGATCGGCGTCGAAGCATCTGTGACGCGCCTGCGCGGTGCAATCAAGGACGCACTGCCCGCGGATTACGACAAGCCCCTCGGCGACAACGGCGCCAACATCGAAGGCATCGCGGTCAAGGCGGACCTAATGTATCTTGGTTTCCGTGGTCCTTCCAAAGACGGCAATGCTTATATTCTCACGGTCGACGCAAAGGCCGTCTTCACCGAGAACCTGCCGCTCAAGGCCAAGCTCATCGACCCTCCGCTGCCGCTTGGTACAACGACCGGTATCAGGGACATCGCCGCCGTGTCAGGCGGCTTGCTTCTCCTGACCGGGCCGGTCAACGAACAGCAGATTGCGCCCGCCGTCGTCTTCTACAATACCAGCAGCGGCAAGCTTGGAACGATCCACACGCTCAACGTCGCCGACAGCACCGCCAAGGCAGAGACCCTGCTGGTGCTCAGCGACATCAGCGGCGAGCCATGGCGCGTGCTCGTAATGTTCGATGGGCCCGAAAACGGCGCGCCGACGCAGTATCTGGTGCCGCGCTAAAGCGCACCATCAGCAGCGGACCGCCGTTCAACTGCGCGGAGCGCTAGCCCAGATTCAATTCCTTGAAGAAGTCGTTCCCCTTGTCGTCGATGATGATGAACGCCGGGAAGTCGACGACTTCGATGCGCCAGATCGCTTCCATGCCGAGCTCGGGATATTCGAGCACCTCGACCTTCTTGATGCAGTGCTCGGCGAGGTTCGCAGCCGCACCGCCGATCGAGCCGAGATAGAAGCCGCCATACTTCTTGCAGGCCTCGCGCACGGCAGGCGCCCGGTTGCCCTTGGCCACCATCACCATCGAGCCGCCGGCGGCCTGGAACTGGTCGACGAAGGAATCCATGCGGCCCGCGGTGGTCGGGCCGAACGCGCCGGAGGCGTAGCCCTCGGGCGTCTTGGCGGGACCGGCGTAGTAGACCGGATGGTTCTTGAAATAGTCCGGCAGCGGCTCGCCTCTCTCGAGGCGCTCGCGCAGCTTGGCATGCGCGCTATCGCGCGCGACGATCATAGTGCCGGTCATCGAGACCCGCGTCTTGGTCGGGTACTTCGAGAACGTCGCCAGGATGTCCTTCATCGGCTGGTTGAGGTCGATCTTGACGACCTCGCCGCCGAGCGACTGCTCGACCTGCGGCAGATATTGCGCGGGGTTGTGCTCAAGCTCTTCGAGATAGACGCCATCTTTGGTGATCTTGCCGAGCACCTGGCGGTCGGCCGAGCACGACACGCCGAGCCCGATCGGCAGCGAGGCGCCGTGGCGCGGCATGCGGATAACGCGCACGTCGTGGCAGAAATACTTTCCACCGAACTGCGCGCCGACGCCGAGCGACTGCGTCATCTTGTGGATTTCCTGCTCCATCTCGACGTCGCGGAAGGCGTTGCCGTCGGGCGAGCCGTGGGTCGGCAGCGCGTCGAGATAGCGGGCGGAGGCGAGCTTCACCGTCTTCATGCACAGCTCGGCCGAGGTGCCGCCGATCACGATGGCGAGGTGATAGGGCGGGCACGCCGCGGTGCCCAGCGTCAGGATCTTCTCCTTGAGGAAGGCGAGCAGGCGGTCCTTGGTCAGCACCGAGGGCGTGGCCTGGAACAGGAAGCTTTTATTGGCGGAGCCGCCGCCCTTCGCCATGAACATGAACTTGTAGGCGTCGTCGCCCTCGGCGTAGATCTCGCACTGCGCCGGCATGTTGTTGGCGGTGTTCTTCTCCTCGTACATCGACAAGGGCGCGACCTGCGAGTAGCGCAGATTGCGGCGCAGGTAAGCGTCGCGCGCGCCTTCCGACAGCGCCGCCTCGTCGTCACCATCGGTGATGACGTTACAGCCCTTCTTGCCCATGATGATCGCGGTGCCGGTGTCCTGGCACATCGGCAGCACGCCGCCGGCCGCGATGTTGGCGTTCTTCAGGAAGTCGAGCGCGACGAACTTGTCGTTGGGGCTCGCCTCGCCGTCCTCCAGGATTGCGCGGAGCTGCTTCAGATGGCCGGGGCGCAGATAATGATTGATGTCGCCAAAGGCCGCCTCCGACAGCGCCCGCAGCGCCTCGCGCGACACCACCAGCATGTCCTTCCCCAGGACCTTCTCGACCCTGACACCCTCAGCCGTGATCTTCTTGTAGGGCGTCTCGTCCTTGCCCAGCGGGAAGAGCGGGGTGTGCTTATAGGGCGGAACGGGCTTTGCGGGGTCGGGGAAGGCGGTGGGAGCGTTCATGATCTGGTCTCGGATTGGGGCCGCAGGGCGCGC
>NZ_JBVVPO010000035.1:0-92191 GCF_055811795.1 Bradyrhizobium sp. MI1.7 | reverse complement strand
GGGCGGGCCTTTCCCGCCGACAAGAAAGCCCGTGCGATCGGCATCTGGTCCGCCGCCGCAGCGGTCGCCAGTGGCGTCGCGCCCGCGATCGCGGGCGCGATCATTGATCACGGATCCTGGCGGACGGCCTTTCTGATGCTCCTGCCCATCGTCGCCGGCGCGTTGGCCTTCGGCACGGCGTGGATACCCAAGGACTCCTCGCCCAGCTACGTCCGGATCGACGTCTATGGCGCGGTCCTTTCGACAGTCGGGCTCGGCTCGTTGGGCGCGGGGCTGACGAGCCTGACCAACGGTGCCGGTCCGACCCTTTGGCTGCTCATCACTCTGATCGTCGGTCTGGGCGGCTTAGCCGGCCTTATCGTCACACAGCGGCGGCTAGGCGAGAATGCCATGCTGCCCCCGTCGCTCTTCGCCTCGCGGTCGATCGTCGGCGCGAACCTGTTCACCGCACTCCTCTACGGTCCGTTCACGGTCATGCTAACCTTGATCCCGTTCGTGATGATCCGAGGCGCGCACCTGCCGACGCTGGTGGCGGGCCTAGCCTTCCTTCCTCTGCAAGTGCTGATTACGGTGGTCTCGCCGCTCGCCGGTATGCTCTGCCGCGTGTCCGGCAGGCGCCTGCCATTGTTCGCCGGCAGCGCCGTCGTCGCCTTGGGTTGCATCATGGCGCTCCGTATCGGTCCGAACGCAACCTATTGGGCGGACATCTTCCCCAGCATCCTGTTGTTGGCGCTTGGCATGAGCCTGGCGATCGCGCCGTTGACGACGCTCGTCCTCACCTCCGTCGAGTCCGATCGAGTCGGAACCGTGTCTGGTGTCAACAGCGCAGTCTCACGCGCCGGGTCGCTGTTCGCTATCGCATTGCTCGGCGGTGTGCTGCAGCAAGGCGGTCATCATCTGTTTTGGGGATTCCACATGGCGATGGTTGTCGCCGCCGTCGCCTGCGTTCTCGCCACGCTCGCGGTGTTCATCATCGAGCCGGGGCCCCACGTCGACTTCATCCCGCGAGACTGACCGTTCGGTGTCGGCAATCAGCAGGCCGGCAAGGTCGAGAGGGAACAATGAAGAACGAATACCAAGCTCTAGGCAGAAGGAGAAACTCATGAAGATCCGGACCATTGTCGCTGTCACCTGCGCCGCCTTCTCGATAGCCGGCCCGATCCGCGCCCATGATCGCGAAGCGGAAACCGTCGCGAAGAAACTCGAGGCGGCCATTCCCAATGTCCCTGGCAAGTCGCTGCTCGCCCTGGAGGTCGATTACGCGCCGGGCGCGGCATCCCCGCCCCATACCCACGCGAAGTCGGCTTTCATCTACGCTTATGTCATCTCGGGCGCGATCGAGTCGAAGGTGAACGACGGCGAGAAGCGCATTTATCGGGCAGGCGAAGGCTGGTCGGAGCCGCCGGGTGCAACCCATTCGATCAGCCGCAACGCGAGCAAGACGAAGCCGGCGAAGCTGCTCGCTGTTTTTGTCCTCGACACCAATGACAACCCTCTGACGACACCCCTCAAGTAACGTACTCACTGAGCCTGGCACGAATTCACGGTGAAGATATCGGCCGCGAGTTTACCTCGGCCGCTATCCGCCGTGTCACCGAAAGCGGAAAATATGCTTCACGTGAATGACCGCATCGACGCTGTTGAAAATGCATTTGCCCGAGACGTCGTCGGCGGCTTATCCGCTGATGTGAAGACGCTGCCGAGCCGTTGGTTATACAACGAGCGTGGATCTGAACTTTTCGAAGAGATAACGAGGCAGGATGAGTATTATCTGACCAGAGCCGAAACGTCGATCTTGCGAGAGCGGCAGCGTGACATCGCCGATTTTGTAGAGCCTGGCGCGGTTCTCATCGAGTATGGTGCGGGAGCCGGCGTTAAGACGGAGCTTGTGTTGGCGGGCCTGCGTGACCCGCGAGGCTACGTGCCGATCGATGTCGCCGATGCTTTCCTTGCAGAAACGTCCAGGAGGATCGCTTCGCGCTTCCCGTCGCTCTGGGTCCGCCCCATCGAGCGCAATTTCCTGGATGCATTTGAGGTTCCGTTCGATGGCTCCAGCGGCGGCAGGACAGGATTTTTTCCTGGCTCGACGATGGGGAATTTGAACGCGAGCGAGGCGAAGACCTTGCTGATGCAGATGGGGCGACACTTAGGCAAAAACGGACGTGCCATCATCGGTGTCGATCTCCAGAAAAACGTAGATACGCTTCTGCGTGCTTACGACGACAGCGCCGGTGTGACAGCCGCTTTCAACCTCAACCTCCTTGAGCGGATCAACGCCGAACTGGGCGGCGATTTCTGTTTAGAGCGGTTCAAGCACGTGGCGCGCTGGAACGAGATCGAGAAAGCAGTAGAGATGCATCTGGTCAGCGTGTGCGATCAGCACGTTACCCTCTGCGAGCGCGCGTTTAGTTTCAGAACGTCGGAAAGCATTCATACTGAGAGCTCCCGAAAATATACTGCGGAGAGCTTCGAGCGGCTTGCCCGCTCCGGCGGATGGAAGGTTGTCGAGCTTTGGCAGGACGCGGGCGGATTATTCGGCCTGTTCGGGCTCATTCGCTATTGATCTGCCGATGATGCGGCACACCAGGTCTTCCGAAACCAACGTGAGAGTTGCGGTGTAAAGGAAAGCGGCATGGAACAGTCCCCCCAGATCGGCGACAGGATCACCGACAAATCAGCATCGCCCGACGACAGCACTGTCCGAGACTGGATCGGGCCGAAGGCGTTCGGGCATTGGGCCGAGCTGCGAAAATGGATCGAGGCATACTACCCCGATGTTTTCGTGCCGGATTGGCTCTATCGTGGCAAGAAGCGTGGTTGGTCCCTGCGTTACAAGAAATCCAAGGCATTCTGCACGTTCCTGCCGGAATACAGGCTGTTTTCGGTCGAGGTGGTCTTGGGGGCAGCAGAGCGAGAGAAGTTTGAGGCGCGGCGTTACGGGTGGCGCTCGCAGCTGGTGAAGCTTTACGATGAAGCCCGAACATACCCAGACGGAAAATGGCTGAAAATTGCTATCTCATCCGCAGCCGATCGGCATGACGTGACGGAGCTTTTAAGTCTGAAGCGTCCGCCTCCGCGGTCGCGCGATTGAGACGCTCGCGCTGCTCCGGCGCGATGGTGGTCCTCCAGATGAAATAGACACGCGCCTTGAACACCTTCTTGTGCGACGGGGCGACGACATCGTTCTCGCTGGTGATCTGGCGGCCTGGAGCGATCCCTTGAGTGCTTTGTCGAGGAGCTTTGGCGCCGTGGCGACAAACGGCGACAGTCTTCGCGCCAACCAAAAGCCCGGACGCGTTCCCAAGAATCCTTCCCGGGTGCGTCCGAGCCTTGCGTGATGCTCGCATCATAGAGGCTCCTCAGAGATCGTAGATGCGAATGGATTGAGTTCAGATCGATCCAGCCGGCGCAACGGCAGGAAAGTCCTTCTCGGGATCGAACACGTTGTTGAAAAAGTTCGTCAGAGAGTACATGGCCACCAGCGCGACTATCTCGATGACGTTGGCATCCGTGTAGCCTGCGTCGCGGACGACTTTCAGATCGGCGTCACTAACCTTGCCGCGGGTCTCGATGACTCTACGCGCAAACTGGATGGCAGCGTCCCGCTTCGGGTCGCTGGCATGGCCCTTCCGAGCGAGAGTGATTTCATTGGCGGGCAGCTTGGCCATATGATTGGCCGTAAAGCTGTGAATCGTCAGGCAGTAGTCGCAGCCATTCACTTCGGAGACAGCGAGGCCGATGCTGTCGCGCGTCTTCACGTCTAGCGCCTTGCTCAAGGAGCCAAGCAGGGCGGCCCATGAGTTGAACGCGATCGGGCTTGCCGCGAATGTCGCCATCATATTTGGGGTGAACCCGATGTTCTTGGTGAACATATCGAGGGTCGGTTTCGAATCCGCCGGCACTTGTTCCGGCTTCAGAGCTGTAATTCTTGGCATCATAATCTTCGCAGGTTCTCGGTTTCACTGATCACTAAATGAGGTCCAACACATCGGCCACCGGGCGACGCGGCTTCTGCGGCCAGTTTCCCGGACGCTCCGCTCCTACGGACAGCAGCATGACCGGGACTTCGTCCTCGGCCAATCCAAAATCTCGGTGCACCGCTTCGGCATCGAAACCGATCATCGGCGTCGAACCCAGGCCCAGCGATCGGGCCGCATAGATCATCGCCGCCGCACCGAAGGCGCCGGTGCGCACTGCTTCGTCGCGCTGGCGCTGCGGGTAGTCCTTATAGAGATCGCGTGCGGGGATTTCCCAATCCGGTATCAACTTTGCCGGCATGATACCCGCCTCCACCACCGGCGCCAGGCGGTCCGGAATTACACTGGAATCAGCCAACTGGCCGCAGATGATAAAGGTAACGGCGGCTTCAGTGATCGCCGGCTGCTTCCAGGCGATCGGACTCAACCGAGCCTTGGCTTCAGGCGTGCGTACCGCGATGAAGCGCCAGTTCTGCAAATGGAAGGATGTCGGCGCAGTAGTGCCGATTCGCACCAGCTCGCTGATTTGGTCATCGCTCAAAGTGGCGGCAGGGTCGTAGTATTTGGCGGAGCTGCGGCTCAGGATACATTCGATGACGGCATTGGTCATGGCGATTCTGTTGGTCATGGTGATTCCTGTGCGTTAGGGGATGACTTGAGATAACGAGTGCTTTCGCTCTCTTTGCTCGAAATGCCGCAGGGATGGAGCCCGTCTGGCATCTCATGCCCGGGGGCCGTGGTAGTTTTCCTGGGTTGCGGCGCGTCTGGTAGGACGTGACGGCCGCGTGCATCGAATGTGGGTCGTTCACGGACGAACGCGGATGATCGTCTTCCCGCCGATCCGCTTTGTTGGATTGAAGGCGGCGACGGCATCTTCGAGTGTCGTTACGTGGCCGACGTTCGTGCGCAGTCGCCCGTCGCGAACCCGCCGGACGATCTCACTCAGTTGGGCACGATCGGACTCGACGACGAAGTCGACCGCCAGGCCATCGGCGGGCCGCGCCTCGGCCGGCCCGACGATGGACACCAGCGTTCCTCCGGATCGAACCAGGCGCGCGGAGCGTTTCCTGATGTCGCCGCCAATGAGATCGAACACCAGGTCGACCGGGCCGATGTCATCTAGAGCGTCGTTCTCCAGGTCGACGAACTCATTCGCGCCGAAGTCGAGCGCCTTCTGACGGTCGGCGGCGCGTCCGGTGCCGATGACATAGGCGCCGGCCTCACGCGCGAGTTGCGTCACCATCGACCCGACTGCGCCGGCCGCGCCGTGCGCGAGGACGCGCTGCCCCGCCTGAAGGCGGCCGTGCACGAACAATCCCTGCCACGCGGTCAGACCCGAGACCGGCAGGCTCGCGCCCACCGTGAAGTCAACGTCGCCCGGCAGCGGCGCCAGGTTGCGTGCCTCGATCGCCACATACTCGGCCAGTGTGCCATCGCGATACCAGTCCGCGAGGCCGAACACCCGCTGTCCCACCGACAGGCCCGTCGTGCCATATCCGAGAGCGGTGACCACTCCGGCCAACTCGTGCCCGGGAATCGACGGTGTCCGGTCACGATCGAGGCGATCGGTCCACGTCGAAGGCCACGACAGCTCGGTTCCAACGAATCCTGACGCATAAACTTGAACGACGACGTCGTTTATTGCTGGCCGCGGTTCGGGTCGCTCCACCAGCTTCATCCCGACCGTTCCCGCAGCTTGGTCCGCCACGACGATTGCCCTCATCGCCAACCTCCTCGTGTGTGGTATGTCGTCATCTTCCGAATTGCCTTGCGGGCGACCAAAAATACGATCGCCAAATTCGACGGTCCAATGACCTGTGGCTATGGAATCGATGCCATCGACGCGAAAGATCAAAGCGCGTCGGCAGTGAACGTCGGGACGAATGCCCCGCGAGGGATGATTTCCGGGCACTGAGGACGCAAGAAAGAGCTGCAATGCGGGTTTGATCGGCTGCGATGCGCCGGTGCGGTGATCGACCGCACGAGAGACGCTCAATCCGGAGTGATATTCGGGATCGGGAGTTGAGCCAGATCATCCTCGTAGCTGGCCTGAGTGCTTGGGCTGTGGCCGGAAGCAGTAGCGCCGAGGCGCGTGTTGATAGCGGCGCCGATGCCGAGAATCTTGCCAACGGGGCAGAGGTTTGCGGCTTCCAGCAGGAGCGCGCGCTGATGAGCATCGAGTTCTCCTTCCAGCACGAGGGTGCGTGCGAACGAATCTCGTTCGCCCAGAGCGCCATGGCGGAAGCTGACGCTCACTTCCAGCCGCTCCAGCGGAAGTCTCTGGCGTCGAGCCTGAAAACGAATGCTCATAGCGGTGCATGCGGCGAGAGATGCGCTAAGGAGGTCGTAAGGATTGGGACCAGAAGAAATGCGGCCGACGCCATCCGGGCCGCCGACAGTAAAATGAGAGCCGCCGACACGGCATACCAGTGCACCAGGATTGGTGGGGTCGCTTGCGACAACAACTTCGCGGATCTTGGTCATGACTAGGTCCCGATTGTTCGAATGATCGACCACCGGCTTCGACGAGCGTGAACGCAAGCAGGCAGCGCAGAACAAGTCTTGCAGATAGCGCGAGGTCTCAGCGCGGCGTCCGCTCCGGCCGGCGCGTTCAGCACTTAAATCCGGCAACCATTCGGGTAAAGCTATCATGTCCATAACCGCCGGGAATGCTTCGGGAGTCGGTGCCGAAGCTCCGCGACGAGAAAATCCGTGAACCCGCGCGCCGGGCTTGACGGTCTTCCGCTCGCGACGACGCATTGACTTCCATCGAGGCGAAGTCTCGGTCGGAGAAACAACGCGCGGGAATGGAAATCATAACGGTCGGACATTTCTCAATTGAAGGTCGGCGACGTAGTTTCACCCTGCAGGGCGGGGCGGAGTGATGGCTCGTGCGCGATCGGCGGGTGCCGGAATTCCCGACGTACTTAGGAAAACACTGCGGAGAAGAGAATGCTGCTGCCTCGTCGACCGGTTCCCGAACTGCGCGTGCCGACCCTTGCTCATGGCGAATTTGATCTTGCTGCCGACGCGCCGAAGCTGTTTACGCTGATATGCTTTTATCGCGGACTCCATTGCCCGGTCTGCCTCAAATATCTGCGCGAGCTGGAATCGCTGATACCCGAATATGAGCGTCGCGGTACAAAGGTCATCGCTATCAGCTCTGACGTTCGCGAGCGCGCTCAGGAAATGGCAAACAAGGTCGGCGCCAGCTTGCGATTCGGATATTCACTGCCGCTGGCGGTTGCTCGCAAGTGGGGTCTCTATATTTCGTCGTCGCGTGGAAAGACATCGATCAACATCGAAGAGCCGTCACTGTTTTCGGAGCCCGGCGTATTCCTCGTCCGACCGGATGGTACTTTGTACTACGGCGCTGTTCAAACAATGCCGTTCGCACGTCCGTTGTTCTCGGAATTGCTTAAAGCGATCGATTTCGCTATCGCCAGGGATTATCCGGCGCGTGGCGAGTATGACGGCCCTCTCTGAGCGGCCGTCGGCTTAGCTACCGGCACACCCGCGAACATGAAGGCCGCTGCGCGGGAGCTACTGCTTGATTCTCTGTTCGGTCCAGCTGTTTCGGGTATGTTTGATCTTACCGGCTCTGACCGAGCGCGACTGTGAATTTCCCGCAGAATAAGACGTCGCGGTTTCGAGTGCCACGCGGCCTGCGGCATTCCTCGCGACGGCATCGCGCTCGCGCGGCGAGCAGCAATAACGACCGTTTATCGAGTCCATGGCGAGAGGTGATTTCCGTCGCCGGCATTGCAAGGCCATTCTCCAAAGCATCGTCGAGCCTGAACCTGCGGCTCTGCGATCAAAGCGCGGATCACGATGAAAGCTCGAGAGCGCAGTGGGTCGATATGCGAAGCAACGACGTAATCTAGATCATCGCGCTGGGTTTTTGGAGAGACGGAAGTGAGTATGACTGATAGAATGGTGCAACCGGCTCCGGCACCTCAGCTCGATCGCGGTTCGTTTTATCGCTTTCCACGATGCTTCGTCGCACCGATCGGTCTGCTGTTCGCGCTGGCGCTCGCGGGCTGCGACAAGAAGGCACAATCGCAGGAGGCTGCGCCTGCACCGCCGCTGGTTACAGTCGCGCAACCAGTCAAGCGCACGGTCACTGACTGGGACGAGTTCACCGGCCGCTTTCAGGCGATACAGGAGGTTCAGGTCCGTGCCCGCGTCGGTGGTTTCGTCAACAGCGTCGAGTTCACAGACGGTGCGATCGTTCATGCCAGCGATCTGCTCTACATCATTGATCCGCGCCCGTTCGAGGCGGTCGCCTCACAAGCGCAGGGCCAACTCGACGACGCGCGGGCCAAGGCAGAGCTTGCCAAGCGTGAACTCGACCGTGGGCTGAACCTGGTCCAGACGAGCGCAGTTTCGGTGCAGGTCGTCGATCAGCGCCGTCAGGCCTTGCAGGCGGCTTATGCGGCCGAGACGCAGGCCGAGGGTGCGCTGAAGGCCGCGCAGCTCAATGTCGAATTCACCCACGTGCTGGCGCCGATCACCGGCCGCGTCAGTCGCCATCTGGTGACCCCCGGCAACCTCGTGCAGGGCGCCGATAGCGGCGCGACGTTGCTCACCTCGATCGTGTCGCTCGATCCGATTTACATCTATTTCGACGTCGACGAGGCGACCTATCAGCGCAACAGCAGGCTGTGGTTCGAAGGCAAGCGGCCAAGTTCGCGCGATACGTCAAATCCCGTGCAGGTGACGCTGACCGGCGAGACAAAGCCCTCGCATGTGGGGAAGATGGACTTCCTCGACAATCGACTGGACATCTCGACTGCGACGCTGCGCAGCCGCGCGATTGTCCCGAACAAGGATCTCTCGATCCTCCCGGGGCAGTTTGGCCGCGTCAGGATCATCGGCTCGTCGCCCTACGAGGCGCTGCTGATTCCGGACGCCGCTATAGCCACCGACCAGTCGCGCAAGATCGTGTTCGTGGTCAAGGCGGACAACACGGTAGATGTAAGGCCGGTGATACTCGGGCCGCTCGATGGGGGGCTGCGCGTGATTCGCGAGGGCCTCATGCCGGGGGATCAGGTCATCGTCGACGGGCTGCAGCGTGCCCGCGTCGGCGCCAAGGTGACACCGAAAATGGCGCAGGCGCCGGCAGACGACAAGACCCCGGCAGGTGCGAAGCCATGAATCTTGGAAAGCTTTCCATCAACCAGCCCATCTTGGCGATGGTACTGTCGATCGTGCTTGTGATCGTCGGCACGATCGCCTACCAGACGCTGCCGGTCTCGGAATATCCGCAGGCGGTGCCGCCGACCGTCACCGTCACCACGCAATATCCCGGCGCCTCAGCGCAGACCGTATCCGACACGGTGGCAGCCCCGATCGAGCAGGAGATCAACGGCGTCGAGGACATGCTGTATCTCTACAGCCAGGCGACCTCGAACGGCCAGCTCACCATCACCGTCACCTTCAAGCTCGGTACCGACCTCGACAAGGCGCAGGTACTTGTGCAGAACCGCGTCGCGATTGCGCAGCCGCGGCTGCCGGACGAGGTGCAGCGCAACGGCGTCGTAACCCGCAAG
Organism: Bradyrhizobium sp. MI1.7; assembly: GCF_055811795.1. Classification (NCBI taxonomy): domain Bacteria; kingdom Pseudomonadati; phylum Pseudomonadota; class Alphaproteobacteria; order Hyphomicrobiales; family Nitrobacteraceae; genus Bradyrhizobium; species Bradyrhizobium sp. MI1.7. Next base: position 82,662 of record NZ_JBVVPO010000035.1, on the reverse strand, counting down.
AACTCGCCCGACATCCTGATGGCCGTATTCGTGCTGTCGCCCGACGACTCGTTCGATCAACTCTACATCTCCAACTACACGCTGCTGCAGGTGCGCGATCAGCTTTTGCGGCTCGACGGCGTCGGTGACATCCAGATGTTCGGCGCGCGCGACTACTCGATGCGAGTGTGGCTCGATCCCGACCGGATCGCTGATGTCGGCCTGACATCGGGCGAGGTGCTGGCGGCGATCCGCGCCCAGAACCTGCAGATCACCGGCGGACAGATCGCTGAGCCGCCGATCGCCGATCGCGCGCTCCAACCGAACCTCGTCTTCACTGGCCGCCTCAAAGATATCGGGCAGTTTGAGGACATCGTGGTGAAGGCCGGTTCCGACGGCCGCACCGTACGTCTGCGCGACGTCGCGCGCGTCGAGCTCGGTGCGCTCTCCTACGCCACCAGCAGCCGCATACTGCGCAAGTCGGCCGTCGCAATGGTGGTGACGCAACGGCCCGGATCGAACGCGCTCGCCACGGCGAAGGCAATCTCCACCACCATGGCGAAGCTGAAGGAGAGTTTTCCGAAGGGGCTCGACTACAATATCGGCTACAACCCCACCGAATTCATCGCCCAATCGGTCCATGAGCTGATTAAGACGGTCTACGAGGCGATGGCGCTCGTCGTCATTGTGGTGCTGGTGTTCTTGCAGGGATGGCGGCCTGCGATCATCCCGATCATCGCGATCCCGGTGTCGCTGGTCGGCACCTTCGCGGTGATGGCCGCGCTTGGATTCTCGATCAATAATTTGACGCTCTTCGGTCTGGTTCTCGCGGTCGGCATCGTGGTCGACGACGCCATCGTGGTTGTCGAGAATGTCGAGAGACATCTCCAGCACGGTATGAGCCGGCGCGAGGCGGCGCTCAAGACCATGGAGGAAGTCGGCGGCGCGCTGGTCTCGATCGCACTCGTGCTCTGCGCGGTGTTCGTGCCAACAGCTTTCCTGGGCGGCATCTCCGGGCAGTTCTTCCAGCAATTCGCCGTCACCATCGCAGTCGCGACCGCGATCTCCTGCTTCTGCTCGCTGACACTGTCGCCGGCACTGGCCTCCCAGATTCTTACGCCACACGAGGAGAAACGTCCGCCGGCGCGCTGGAACGTCATTGCGCGCGGCTGGGACGGCTTCACCGCGCTGTTCAACCGCATCTTCGATCGACTAGCGCGCGGCTACGCGGCCACTGCCGACTTCGTGATCCGGCATACGGTGGTGATGCTTGTGATCTATCTCGGGCTGATCGGCAGCGCCGGCTGGCTACTCGCCACCACCTCGCAGGGCTTCATTCCCGCGCAGGATCGGGGTTACCTCATCATCTCGGCGCAATTGCCAGGCGCCGCGTCGCTGGCGCGGACCGCTGCGGTGGTGCGCGAAATCGAGCGGATCGCGCTGGATACGCCAGGTATCGTCCGTGTCGGGGCGTTCAGCGGGTTCTCCGGCGCGACGCGCACGCAGGCCGGCAATGCCGCAGCGCTGTTCCCGGTGTTCGACGAGCCGGAGGCGCGGCAGAAGAAGGGATTGACGGCCAACGCGATCACGGCCGATCTACGCAAGCGGCTGTCGGCGATCCAGGGCGCTTTCATCATCGTCATTCCACCGCCCGCGGTGCCAGGCATCGGCACCGGTGGCGGCTTCGCCATCCGCATCCAGGATCGACAAGGGCGCGGTCCCGAGCTGCTCGCAGCGGCGACGGACGAGCTCGTCGCCGCCGCGCGTAAGTCGCCAAATCTGACCTCGGTGTTCTCGCCTTTCACGGCGAATACGCCGCAGCTGTTTGTCGATATCGATCGTGTCAAGGCGCAGAAGCTCGCGGTCCCCATCGCCAACATCACCGACACGATCGAGACCTACTTCGGTTCGACCTATGTCAACGACTTTAATTTGTTCGGGCGTACCTATCACGTCACCGCGCAGGCCGATCTCCCATTCCGCAAGGAGACTTCCGATCTCGCGCGGCTGCGTACCCGGAACGCGGCCGGCGACATGGTGATGCTCGGCAGCGTCGTTGACTTCAAGGACATCTCGGGACCCGATCGTGTGGCGCGATACAATCTCTACTCGGCATCCGAGATGCAAGGTGAGCCGGCCACGGGCGTAAGCTCGGCCACAGCGCTCAGCACCATCAAGCGATTGGCCGACGAAACGTTGCCGAGCGGCTTTTCTCTCGAATGGACCGACCTGTCCTATCAACAGGTGATGGGTGGCAATGCCGGCCTCTATGTGTTCCCGATCTGTGTGCTGTTCGTCTATTTGGTGCTGGCAGCGCAATATGGCAGCTGGACGTTGCCATTCGCGGTGATCCTGATCGTGCCGATGTGCCTGTTCGCGGCCACCATCGGGGTGCGCATCATGGGTCAGGACGTCAACATCCTAACCCAGATCGGCTTCGTGGTGCTGGTCGGACTTGCGGCCAAAAACGCGATCCTGATCGTCGAGTTCGCGCGCGATATCGAGCTTGAGGGCAGGTCGCGGCTGGAGGCTGTCATTGAGGCCTGCCGGCTCCGCCTGCGGCCGATTCTGATGACCTCGTTTGCTTTCATCCTCGGCGTGCTGCCCCTGGTGGTTTCTACCGGTTCGGGCTCGGAGATGCGCCAGGCGGTCGGCGTCGCCGTGTTCTTCGGCATGCTCGGCGTCACGCTGTTCGGCCTGATCTTCACGCCGATTTTCTATGTCGTGGTGCGCAACCTCGCGGAAGGCACGAACGAGGGCAGGCCAATTCAGCCGAACGCGGCCGCGGCCGCGGCGGAATGAGCTGCGTTGGCCGCGGTGCGCTATGACGTTGGCAGCCCCAGCTTAGCAGCCGCTGGGCCGCTGCCGCGACGCCTATTCGACGGCTCACGCATTTCACGTGTAGTCTAGCGGCGGATCGAGCAATCCCTTGCACCGTCGAGCGAAGCCTTCTTGGCTCGCCGCTCGTGGTCGTCGGCAAGAGCCTTCAGCTGAGCCGCAATCACGTGGTCCGTCATGGCTTTGGCAGAGCGAAGCAAGGTCTTCGCTGTCCTCAAATATTCTTTGCCTCGCTGTGAGATATGAAGCGTCATGACGCCCTCGCGTGGTTTTCGGGCGACTGGTCGAAGCGTGTTGGAACCAGCCCATCCAATTGTGCTCACCCTGGCGGCGTGCCCTGAAGCGATCGACGCATCTCGGACCTCCTTGCCTGCGATCGTTCAACAGAACGCCGACTTCGGCCGGTATCGAGGATGGGGGCGATTGGTTGCAGATTGTGTTCAAGCCAGTTGAAAGGAAAGTTACCTCTCGCCATGGAGTTGATAGCCGATCGTTATCGGAACGGCTGGGGCGCGCCTGGGATTCTGCGGCGAGAGAGCGGCGCTCGTTCCACGGGGATTTCGATCGAGCGGAACTCTCGATCCATTGCTTTACCGGCGAATTTCGCGGCAATAAGGCCGGCTTCTGCGAGGGGGATCCCTATAGCCGTATCCGGTCGGACCGGGGATCGGCTGGCATTTCTCGGGCGACGGAGTACGATTTCTCCCGGCGGGGGAGAAACCGCGCGTGTGGCGCGCGAAGCGCTTGATTGGCCGACTTCGGGCCGAAGCCCGACGCCGGAGTCTGACAGATGGTGCGGCAGTCGCTGAACGTCGCATACTCGGATGGTAGTTCCCAGGTGTTGTGGGAGGATGGCGAGCGCGTGTTTAGCCGCGGCTGGCGAGTGGACGACAATGGCAACCGGCTCGCCGTCCTGCTCGTTGCTCCTGCCGCCGATCACCCGTCCCGGTCAAGACTCGATCGTCTCACGCACGAATACGAGCTGAAGGATGAACTCGACGGGGCATGGGCGGTGCGGCCGCTGGCCCTCATGCGCGACGCCGGTCGGACCGTGCTAGTGCTCGATGATCCAGGCGGCCAGCCGCTCGAACATTTGCTCGGTGAGCCCATGGAGGTAGCGCGCTTCCTGTGCCTGGCTATCGCCGTTACCTCAGCCTTGGGCAAGCTTCATCAGCGCGGGCTCATCCACAAAGACATCAAGCCAGCTAATATCGTGGTGGACTGCGCGGATGGACACGTGCGTCTCATCGGGTTTGGCATCGCATCGCGCCTGTCCCGCGAGCGGCAGGCGCCCGAGCCGCCCGAGACCATCGCCGGTACGCTCGCTTACATGGCACCCGAACAAACCGGGCGGATGAACCGCTCGATCGACGCCCGCAGCGACCTCTACGCCCTCGGCGTCACGCTGTACCAGATGCTCACGGGCGTGCTGCCCTTCACGGCGGCCGATCCGATGGAATGGGTGCACTGCCATATCGCAAGACGACCGGCGCCGCCCAGCGAGCGGTTAAAGAGCCTCCCAGGCTCCGTCTCTGCGATCATTATGAAGCTGCTCGCCAAGACTGCCGAGGAGCGTTACCAGACGGCTGCAGGCGCCGAGAGCGATTTACGGCGCTGCCTCGCCGAATGGGAAACCCGAGGCGATATCGACGAATTTCCGCCCGGGGAACATGACACTCCGGATCGGCTGCTGATCCCCGAGAAATTGTATGGTCGGACAGCCGAGATCGATACCCTGCTTGCCTCCTTCGACCGTATCGTTGCCGGCGGCAGGCCGGAGTTGGTCCTCGTTTCCGGATACTCCGGCATCGGCAAATCCGCGGTCGTTAACGAGCTTCATAAGCGGCTTGTTCCGCCCCGCGGTCTTTTTGCGTCGGGCAAGCTTGATCAGTACAAACGCGACATCCCCTACGTCACCCTTGCGCAGGCCTTTCAGAGCCTGATCCGCCCTCTCTTGAGCAAGACCGAAGCGGAGTTGCGGAAATGGCGGGAGGCGCTGCTCGAGGCGCTTGAGCCGAACGCTCGGCTCATTGTCGATCTCGTTCCGGAATTGAAACACATCATCGGCGAACAGCCACCGGTTCCCGAACTGCCGCCACAGGACGTGCAGGGTCGCTTTCAGCTGGTGTTCCGGCGATTCATCAGTGTATTCGGGCGACCGGAACATCCGCTCGCCCTGTTCCTTGATGATCTCCAATGGCTCGATGCAGCAACGCTCGATTTGCTTCAGGATCTGTTGACCCGGCCGGATGTACAGAACCTGTTGTTGATTGGCGCTTACCGCAACAACGAAGTCGATCCCGTCCATCCGCTGACACGCAAGCTTGAAGCGATCCGCCAAGCCGGAGCGATACTACACGACATCGTATTGGCGCCCTTATCCTGTGAAGATCTGGGACAATTAATCGCGGATTCCGTTCACAGCGAACCGGGGAAAATCGCGCCGCTAGCACAGCTGATTCACGAAAAGACAACCGGCAATCCGCTTTTCGCTATTCAGTTCATTTCTGCGCTCGCCGACGAAGCATTGCTCACTTTCGATTATGACGAGGCGCGATGGTGCTGGGACCTGAATCGCATTCACGCCAAAGGTTACACCGACAATGTGGTGGACCTTATGGTGGGGAAGCTGAACCGTCTGTCCGCGGAAACCCGGAACGCACTGCAAAAGCTCGCCTGCCTGGGCAACGATGCAGGGTCCGCCATGTTGCGGATCGCTTACCAGGACTCCGGGGAGGAGATGCACGGGCAGCTTTGGGAAGCGGTGCGAGCAGGGCTGATCTTTCGTTCAGAGGATTCCTACAAGTTTCTCCACGACCGTGTCCAGGAAGCGGCCTACTCCTTGATTCCGGAGGAATCGCGTGCCGAAGCCCATCTCCGAATAGGGATGCTGCTCGCAGCGCAGACCCCCCCAGAGAGGTTGGAGGAGACGATCTTCGAAATCGTCAATCAGCTCAACCGCGGCTCGCATCTCATCACGTCAACTGAGGAGCTTGAGCGGGTCGCTGAGTTGAATTTCATTGCAGGTAAACGCGCAAAGACCTCGACGGCATATGCCTCGGCGCTGAACTACCTAGTCTCCGGCGTAGCACTGCTGCCAGGGGACTCCTGGGAGCGCCAGCACGACCTGATCTTTGAGCTGGAGTTGCACCGGGCCGAATGTGAATTCCTCACTGGTGCACTGGCGGAAGCCGAGCAGCGCCTGGCGATGCTGTCGGCCCGTGCCGCAACGACGATCGAACGAGCCCGCGTGACGTGCCTGCAGGTGGATCTTTACACGACCCTGGATCAGGGCAGTCGCGCGATCGCAGTCGGTCTCGACTATCTCCGCCACCTGGGTGTTGACTGGTCGGCGCACCCGTCGGAAGACGAGGCAAGGTGCGAGTATGACCGGATCTGGTCCCAACTCGGCTCCCGCGCGATAGAAACCCTGATTGATCTGCCTTTGATGAGCGATCCCGTATCGCTCGCGACCCTTGATGTGCTGACGAAGCTCGGGCCGCCGGCCCACTATACAGATGCGAAACTACGTTCGATGGTCATTTGTCGAGCAGTCAATCTCAGCCTCGAGGGCGGCAATTGTGACGGGTCGTGCTACGCCTATGCAGTGCTTGCCAGGCTTGCTGGACCGGAATTCGGCGACTACCAGGCGGGACTTCGATTCGGCCGTCTCGGCTATGAACTGGTCGAACAGCGCGGGCTAAAGCGCTTCCAAGCCAGGACCTATTTGAACTTTGGATACTTACTTATGTTCTGGACGAGACATGTCCGGGAAGGTCGTGATCTGCTGCGACGTGCGTTTGAGACAGCAAACCAGATAGGTGACCTCACTTTTGCGGCGTACTACTACACCCACCTGAACACGTATCTTCTCGCGGCGGGCGATCCGCTCGATATCGTGCAGGTCGAGGTCGAGCATGGTCTTGCGTTCGCGCGGAACATGCGGTTCGGCTTTGCGATTGACTCCATTGCCGGCCAGCTAGGGCTGATCCGGACACTCCGCGGCTTGACGCCGATTTTCGGTTGCTTTGACGATGGGCAGTTCAACGAACTCCTACTGGAGTCTCGTTTCCGCAAGAACCCGGATCTGGCGTTGGCCGAGGGCTCGTATTGGACCCGCAAGCTGCAGGCACGTTTCTTTGCCGGCGACTATGTGGGTGCCCTCGAGGCCTCATTGAGGGCGCAACAGCTGCAGCCGACATCGGCGTCTTTTTTCGAATGTGCGGAATATCACTTCTACAGTGCGCTCTCCAGAGCGACATCCTGCGAGTCCGCGGCGGCCGGCCAACGGCAGGAGCATGTCGAGGCACTGGCTGCGCACCACCGACAGCTCGAGGTCTGGGCGATGGCTTGCCCGGACAACTTCGAGAACCGCGCCGCACTCGTCGGGGCGGAGATCGCCCGGATCGAAGGCCGCGCGCTCGATGCCGAACATCTTTACGAGCACGCTATCCGCTCGGCACACACGCATGGCTTGGTCCACAACGAGGCGCTCGCCAACGAAGTCGCCGCACGCTTTTATGCCGCACGCGGGTTCGAGAAGATCGCACATGCCTATCTGCAGGACGCGCGGTACGGATACATCCGCTGGGGAGCCGACGGCAAGGTGCGCCAACTCGACGAGTTGTATCCGCACCTCAGGAAGGAAAAGCCAGTTGCAGGCCCCACAAGCACGATCGGGGCACCCGTCGAACAACTGGATCTATCTACGGTTATCAAAGTCTCGCAAACCGTGTCGGGCGAGATCGTCCTGGAAAAGCTGATCGACACGCTGATGCGCACGGCGATTGAGTACGCGGGTGCCGGGCGAGGTCTGTTGATCCTTGCGGTCGGCGATGGGTACCGGATTGAGGCGGAAGTCACGATCAGCAATGATATGGTGACCGTCGGTCAGCGACAAGCAGGTGTAACCGCTGCAAATCTACCGGAGTCCATTCTACACTACGTGATCCGGACAAAAGAGAGCGTTCTTATCCACGATGCCGCCGCCGCGAACCCGTTTTCCGCCGATGAGTACATCCATAAGCATCACGCCCATTCAATTCTCTGCCTGCCGTTGCTCAAACAAGGCAGACTGGCCGGCGTACTCTACCTAGAAAACAACTTGGCGGCCCACGTTTTCACACCCGACCGCGTCACAGTCTTGAAGGTGCTTGCGTCGCAGGCGGCCATCTCGCTCGAAAATTCGCGGCTTTATGACGACCTCGCGGATCGGGAAGGGAAGATCAGGCGTTTGGTCGACGCCAACATCATTGGGATCCTCATTGCCGATCGCGAAGGACGGATCCTCGAAGCGAATGACGCGTTTCTACGCATCGTAGGATATGACCGTGCGGACTTGGTTTCGGGCCGCGTGCGCTGGACCGAGCTGTCCCCGCCCGAATGGCGCGAGCGGGACATACTGACTCAGGCAGAACTGAACTCAGCCGGAATAGTTCGACCCTTCGAGAAGGAGTATGTTCGGAAGGACGGCAGCCGCGTTCCCGTGCTTATTGGCGCTGCTCTGTTCAAGGAAGGAGGCGACGAGGGCCTTGCATTCGTGCTCGATTTGACGGAGCGAAAGCGCGTCGAGGAAGCGCTTAGCCAGGCACAAAGACTCAGCCGCACCGGCTATTGGATCTACAACGCCACAACGATGCGTTACCTCTATTGGTCGGACGAGAGTTACAGGATCTGGGGGTTTGATCCGTCGCAGGGCCTTCCTAGTCGGCAAGGTATTTGGGAACGTATTCACCCAGAGGACCGCGACAGAGTGTGGGGCGCGGTTCAGGAGGCCGTGCAACAAAAGAGAGACTTCGTGGCCGAGTTCAGACTTCTCCTACCCGATGGAACAATCAAATGGGTCGAAGGAACCAGCTATCATGTGTTTTCGCCCAGGGGCGCGCTGGCTGAGGTTATCACCACAACCGTCGATGTGACGGAGCGAAGGCGGGCGCAGGACGAACGTGAAAAGCTGCGTCAGTTCGAACTGGATTTCGCCCACATGAACCGCGTGAACATGATGGGAGAATTGGCGGCCTCGCTGTCTCACGAAATTCTGCATCCGATCGCTACCGCTCGTAACAACGCCCGCGCAGGGATGCGCTTTCTGGAGATGAAACCGCCAAATCTGGATGAGACCAGGGAAGCGCTTGCTTGCGTCGTGAGGGACACTGACCGCGCCAAGGATATCGTCGGACGGATGCGTGATCACATCAAGAAAGCGCCTCTGCGAAAGGAGCGTTTTGATCTCAATTCGGCTATCAACGAAGTGATTGTACTGGCGCAAAGCGCAATTCACAGGAACAGCGTTTCGGTCCAAACCCGGCTCGCGGATGGACTGCTTCTGGTTATGGGGGATTGCGTTCAGCTGCAACAGGTATTGCTGAACTTGATCCTGAACGCGGCCGAAGCGATGGGCTTGGTTGAGGAAGGGGCGAGAGAGCTATTGATCAGCACCAGGGAGGATCAGACCGGCGCCCTCGTAGCCGTACGGGATTCGGGGCGGGGCATTGATCCGGGGCATTTCGATCGAGTCTTCGACGCCTTTTACACCACGAAGTCCGGTGGAACAGGGATGGGGTTGTCGATATGCCGTTCCATCATCCAAGCACATGGAGGCAAGTTGTGGGCGGAAGCGAACGAACCTCGCGGCGCTGTATTTCAGTTTACGCTGCCGGCGGACAACGACTCATGAATTATCTTCAATCGGCGTACCCGACCGCAGAGCCGAGCGCACGCATCGCTCGAGAATGTCATCGTCCACTGGCTTGCTGAGATAGCAAATAACCCCGTCCTTCAGAGCCTGATCCCTGACAACCTCATCGGGGTAGGCGGTAACGAGGATCGTTGGGATTGCATACCCTGTATCGACCAAACGCCTGTGCAGCTCGACTCCGGTCATTCCGGGCATGTTAACGTCAGTGACCAAGCAGGCGGTTTCAGGCAGAGCCCGCGATGCCAGGAAATCGGCCGCCGACGAAAACGCTTCGACAGTATAGCCCAGCAGCATTATTAGCTTTCGCATTGACTCACGATGGGGCTGATCGTCGTCGACGACGGATATCAGTGTACGATGCAACATAGCGGCTTCCAGGCACTTCCGCCGGCCGGCGAGGCAGCGCCTCGCGCTGCATGCAACGTAGTGTCTCGGACATCCCTCAATAACGCAATGTCGGCGTTCCTAAGCGATGGTTTAGGCGTCCGGCTATCCGCTCAGGCAAAATATTCTGTTCATCTCGATAGATTGTGCGTAGGGTGTGCCGGACTAGGCAAGAATGCGCTTCCCCAACGCAGGATACCGGGAATGGGTGAGGCAAATCCCAGTGTCTTGGTTATCGATGATGATCCCGAATTTCGCGATTCGGTCGCGCGACTGTTGCGGACAGTCGGCTTGGATGCCCGACAATTTTCGTCTGTTCCCGATTTTCTCGAGGCCGATCCGCCGGATGGTCCTACTTGCCTGGTGCTCGACGTAAGAATGCCGGGGCGAAGCGGTCTCGATCTTCAGAGCGAACTTGTCGCCGCAAACAGGCAAGTGCCTATCATCTTTATCACAGCCTACGCCGACGTGCCGATGACTGTGCAAGCAATGAAGAGCGGTGCGATAGAGTTCCTTACAAAGCCATTCCGAGATCAGGATCTGCTTGACGCCATCGATGCCGGACTCACTCGCGATCGTGCCCGACGTGAGAGTGACAGGGTGGTGGCTGCAATAAGGCGGCGCCTCGACACGCTCAGCCCCCGCGAGACTGAGGTCATGCTCCATGTCGTGGCTGGTCGCCTGAACAAGCAGATTGCCAACGATATCGGCATCGCCGAGTCCACGGTGAAAGTGCATCGCACTAACCTGATGCGGAAGATGAAAGCGCGTTCGGTCCCGGAACTCACCCGGATGGCGGACTGCCTCAATATAAAACTACTGCAGCTGCAGAACTTCTGAGCCTGAAAGGCGTGCCATCAGCACTTCCGTGCGAGGGTGCCGTCTACTCGCAAATCGCGTCCACCTCATTTCGCCGCGCCGCTGATCCTCTCCTTTAGGGGCCGATCCGGCCAACGGATTCGGGGCGCGAGGTTTACGTTCTCACTTCTAAGCGATCGCTTAGCACAAGCAGCGACAAGCGAACCTCATCACACCTCCGCGTAGTCGACCGAGGCGCCCCTATCCGTCAAAATGCGGCCGTTGACGGTCACCGAGTTCGCCTTCCCCCTCTTGGTGAACGACCACGAGCGCCCGAATCCGGGCAGGGCGACGCAAGGCCTGTCGGTAGAGACAGCCGCACCTTGACGGAGAACATAGCAGCCCATGGAGCTTCATCAGGTTCGCTACTTCCTCGCCGTCGCGTCCACGCTCAACTTCACCCGCGCGGCCGAGCAGTGCAACGTTACGCAGCCCGCTCTGACCAAGGCGGTGCAGAAACTCGAGCAGGAGCTCGGCGGCCAATTGATCTACCGCGAACGCCAGTTGACGCAGCTCACCGACCTTGGAAAAGAGGTCCTTCCGATGCTGGAGCGCACACTGGCCTCGGCAGAGGCGGTGCGTCGCCGAGCCCAGGAGTTCCAACGCAAGGAAGTCGCGCCACTGAAGATCGGCCTCGCCCCATCCATCTCGGCCTCGCTCGTCCTCGATCCGATCGCCGAGATCGCAAAGTTCGTTCCCGGACTTCACGTAGAGTTGCGTGAGGATGTGACGGAGAAGCTCGTCGACCTCTTGCTCGAGGGGGAGATCAATGCCGCAATGGTCGGCGACGTGCAGGACGTGCCCGCCCGCATCGACGACTGGTCGCTGTTCGAGGAGCGCTACGTCGCGGTTCTCGCGCCGACACACCGGCTCGCAAACCGTCCCTCGATCGGCATCGACGACCTCCGTGAGACCATCTTGCTGGAACGCGCCGGATGCGACATCACTCCGAAGATCCAACGGTCGTATTTCCCCGAGGAACCGCTCCACCTCGGCCACTGCAGCGGTCATGACTTGCACTTGCAGCACATGGCCGCCGCTGGCTTCGGCGTGATACTCGCGCCCGAGCACATGCCGCACCTTCCGACGCTCAAGACCATCCCGCTCGAAGGCGACCTGGTTTCGCGGGAGGTGCGGCTACTGGCAGTGCAGGGGCGCTGCTACTCGCCGGCGCTGGATGCGTTCGTCAAGTTCGCTCGCCTTCGCGATTGGTCGGTCGTCACTCGGACGGCGTGAAATCGTCGAATGCGTCCAGCGCCCGGAAGAACATGCGGCGCATGCGTTCACTGCGGTTGGTTCAAAAGCCATCCAAATGCGCTACGCGAACAATGCTGCCTTCCCAAGCTGTCCCTGACCTCGACAGCCGGACACTGAGCCACCACCGTCGGACTCGCGGTCGACGCGCCACGGTTACCCGCTTCCGTGGCGCCCGACGACTGGAATGGAAACGATAACGACCGGGCATTTCCAATGGTTGACGTGCCGGCCTACGCCTATTGCTTGTCTAACCGGATTGGCCCGTGCCGGAGTGCTTGCTGGCACAGGATTGCGTAATCTCTCTCTTGGGTGGATGCACTTTCCGCGTCGCAAGGACCCGCTCAAATAATCGACCAGAGGAGTCTCCGATGTCGTTTCGCTTCATCACCAAGTCTATCCACGCCTACCTGATTGACTATCCTGTCGCGTTCGTCTTGATCGCCGCACCGTTCGTGCTGGGGCTCGGTCAAAGCGGACCGGTTGCAGTCGAGCTTTCGGTCGTCGCCGGTGTGGCCGCGCTGCTCTTGGCCTCCCTGACCGACCATCCCACCGGGATCGTCCACATCATTCCCTACTGGCTGCACCTTTGGGTCGATCGGGCCGTCGGGGTGGTCTTTGTCATCGCACCGTTTGCCTTCAAATTCACAGGGCTCGACGCCTGGTACTACTGGGTCCTCGCTGCGGCTGTCCTGTTCACGACGTCAGTCCTGAACGCGCCTGAGAAGCCAGTTGCGATTCGTCCGGAATTGGGCAGGCGCGCAGCCGGCTGAAAGCTGCGATGGCGTCGTCGAGACGTCGCCAATGTTCGTCTGCAGCCGTCCATAGGACCTCGGGGGAGCGACAATAACGATCGCCTATCGACTCTATGGCGATAGGTGATTTCCCCCGCCGGCGTTGCAGGATCACTCTCCAAAGGCATGGTCCGATCAATCTCGGGATCAGGAGCTGCGATAGCGCCACATCAGCGATGGACGCTGATTGAACGATCCAAATTCTGTGAAAGAAAAACGACACTGATGTCCCACGAAGCCTACGATATTGTCATTGTTGGTGCAGGCGCAGCCGGTTGCGTCGTTGCGAGTTATCTTGCCGAACACACCGATGCGTCGATCGCGTTAATCGAGGCGGGCGACATGGATCGCGATCCGTTCATCCACATCCCAGCGGGCTTCGCCAAACTTCTGGCCCACGACCGGCATGTCTGGAAATACGAGACGGTTCCCCAGCACGGGACGAAGCGAGCATATCGTTCAGGCAAGGTACTCGGCGGCGGCTCCTCGATCAATGCGATGTGCTACGTGCGTGGTCAGATTCGCGATTTCACCGCGTGGCAGGACGCGGTCGGCGACACCGGAAAATGGTCGTATGAAGACCTGCTTCCCGTCTTCATGGCGCAGGAGGACAACGACACCTTCCACGACGAGTATCACGGCATAGATGGTGGCCTGGCGGTCCAGTTGCCCAAGGGCATCAATAAGCTGAACCAATATTGCCTCAAGGCATTCCAGGAATATGGGATTCCCTATAATCCCGACTATAACGGCAAGAGTCAGATCGGCGTCTCGCCGGTGCAGTCGACGGTCGGAGACCAGCGCCGATGCAGCGCGGTCGACGCTTATCTGCGTCCGCACCTCACTTCGGGCCGCGTGGTCCTGCTCACCGGCAAGACCGTCGTTCGCGTCCTCGTCGAAAACAAGCGGGCTGTGGGCGTTGAGTTCATGGACACGAGCTTGAAGAGGATCATGGCGAACGAAGTTGTGCTGTCGGCTGGCGCCGTCCACAGCCCGACGATCCTCATGCACTCTGGTATCGGTCCAGCCGAGCAGCTGCGCCAGCACGGTATCGCGGTGATCGTCAACTCTCCGGAGGTGGGCGAAAATCTCCAGGATCACCCGATGGTACCGGTCCGTGTCTATGTAAAGGGTGATCTCGGCTATCAGGCTGCCGCGCAGGGCCTCGGCAGCGTGAAGGCGGGCCTGCGCTATCTCGTCACGAAGGACGGCCCGGCGTCGGGTAATGGCATCGAGACGGTGACACACTGGAATCCATCTGATTTCGCCGGCGAGCCTACGATCCAATGCTATCACGCTCCGATCGTCTTGAACGAGCAACTCGGCCCGGCGGGCGACCGCTCGGGCATCACTTTCGAACTCGTGGTGCTTCAGCCTAAGAGCCGCGGCTGGGTGCGGTTGGCCGACAGTGACCCGACGTCAATGCCCCTCATCAACCCGAATTTCGTTGGCGAAGAGGAAGACCTGAGGGCCGCGGTGGAATCAGTACGCGCGATCCGCAAGGTCATCGCCCAGGAGTCGTTGGCGCCGGTGATCGAGGAAGAGATGGATCCCGGCCTGCACATCCAGTCGGATGCGGAGATCCGCGAATGGGTGAAGCGCGTCGTGACGACAATGTGGCACCCGGTCGGCACCTGCCGGATGGGCCAGGATGCACGAGCGGTGGTTGACGCGAGGCTCAGGGTCCGCGGCGTCGACGGCCTGCGGGTAATCGATGCCTCGATCATGCCGAACATAACCAGCGGCAATACCAACGCTCCGACCCAGGCGCTTGCGCGCCACGCTGCGACGATGCTGGTCGAGGATCTGAAACGCACCTGAGGTGTTCTGGCGCGAGCAGGCGAGGCCGGCCTCCGGCCCACGCCGGCCGGGAAGCCGCGCGGGAGCTGACACCGGCCATGAGCGTCCAATGCGTATAGAAAGGTTCAGGTACCTGGCTCCTGCAGCCGTACTCGCGATCGGCATCTTTCTGGTCGATACCTTGTCATCACTGCAGTTCGCGGTCGCCTCGCTGTATGTTGTTGGTAGCTGCCCAGGATCTCGATCGCGGAGGCGCTGTCGTCGTCGGCTTAGTCTGCGCACTGCTTACCATCCTCAGCTATATTCTTACGCACGGCTTCGTCCCCAACGGGATCGCAGCGTTGCGATCCAGTGTTAGCCTGATCGCGCTCTTGGTCACGACAATGCTTGTGCTCCATAGACTTTCCGCCAACCAGCGCGTCAAGAAAGCAGAGCGCGAACGTATGAACCTGGCGCGCTTCTTCCCGCCAAGCATCGCTGAACAGCTCATCAAGGCGCGGACCCCTCTTTCGTTTACGCGTTGTCAACGTGCAGCAGTCCTGTTTGTCGACATCGTCGGGTTCACTGACTTCTCATCCAACAGGCCTCCGGATGTAGTCGTCCAGACGCTGCGACACCACTTGCGTATGTTCAGTGACGTGGTGTTCTCCCATCAGGGTTCGATCGACAAGTTCATGGGTGATGGGTTGATGGCCTTTTTCGGCCCGCCGTTGACCAGCCTGCGCGACGCCACCAACGCTGCGGAGTGTGCGATCGAGCTCATCAAATCCGTCGATTCTTGGAACCGACGCATTGAGGCAAGAGACCAGTCGCTCCGTATTGCCGTCGGTATCCATTACGGCGAAGTCATCTATGGAGACGTTGGCAATGAAAAGAAATTGGAATTCACCCTGATCGGTGACACCGTGAATGTCGCTAGTCGGGTTGAAGCCCATTGCCGGGTATTGGAGGCTTCGGTGCTCGTCACCGGCGAATTCATGGATGCATTGTCTGCGGAAGGGAGCGCGGAACTCGCCACTGCGTTTCGCGACGAAGGCGCACACATGTTGCGTGGCCGAAGAGATCCGGTCCGTCTTTTCAGTATTCGCAGGCTGTCGTGCGAGCAGGCCAACTGCGCTTGGCGGTCGCCTCGCCAGCGAAACTCATTGAATCACGGTCGGAATCGGCAAAACCAGGCCGACCTGTCCGGCCGCAGAGCCTTTAGATGTCGTGGGGGGACCGGTGGACCTTGCTTATCGTACAGAAAGCGCGATGCTTAGGGTGTCCATCGTAGAGCGCATAACGCCTACGAGCGGATCGCCCCCCGTTCTCAAATATCCTTCCGTACTTCGCCCTCCTTGGCGATCCGCCGATGGTCGCTCGGATCTCGATTGTACGCCTTTCGAAAAGCCCGCACAAAACTCGAACGGCTCTCGTACCCCGCATTAAGAGCCACTGCGTCGATCGACATCGTCGTTGTCGTCAAATCGATCGCGGCCTGGCGCATTCTTAAGTGTCGTAAGACAGCCATCGGGGATTGTCCAAAAATGTCCGAGAAGCGCGCCATGAACGCCGAACGACTCAATCCGGCACTGTGTGCCAAGCTTTGAACTGAATGGGCGGCTCCTGGCCGCGCCACCATATCTGCAAACGCACGAGTGACCTGCCTGTCGGCAAGTATCGAGAACCGTTCAGTCCACCGTCGGGATGACTTGAGCGACCGTCGTACCAACGAGACAACGATCTGCCTGAGCAGAGAAGCTGTCATGGCTCCAACGCCGACCTCTTGCTGTAACAACTCGTTCATTGCTTCGCGAAGCTTGAGATCAATCCTGTCCGCCGGCTCGAATTGCTCGATGACCGGTTCGCGGAGTTCTCCGAACAGCCTCACAGACTGACCAAAGGATGCGTTAAAAAAGCCGCATATCTGGACGATTTCTGGTTGCTCTTTCGGCACTGCGACGCGGAGGATGCCTTCTTGACGAGTCCAGCAGTCTCTCGAAATGAGCTTCGGAGGGCTACTTCCACCGTCAACCTCGATCATGAGCGGAGTGTTTGGCGGCACGATGATGAGTAAATGAGGGCTCAACGGTATCGTCGGCCCGCCATCAATTGATAGACGTCCCATGCCACTCAAGTTGTAGTGGATCCCGGGTACGTCAATCGTCCCAAATTCGACTCGATGGCCTCGCGGCACCAAAATCTCGGTCATGGCGATGACATCTATGTCGAGCGCCTGCATTAAATTGTTGAGGTCTGTTGTAGACAATTTGACAGTGGCGCCCGCGGGCGGTGAAACGTTCTGCCCGACGAGAGCCTGTTTTGGAATCGATTTCGAATTATGCATGACTGTGGTGGCTCCTGCTAACGGCTACCAGCACCGATATTGCTCCGAAATCTGTTCTCCGAGGATCGGCGGGGGCGTCGCCATGCCGTTCGTACCACTGAACCTCGCCTCTCGCCATTAGGCGAAATTTGGATTTGCGGAGAACGCGAATGTTCCAATAGCCATTATGCTCCGGGACTTTAGTTCCCGACCGTCATCCCGTGCGCGCTACGACGCGCGCGGGATATCGGGAAGGATTAAGACGACGACTTCAACGAATTCGTATCGATCGGCAGGCTGCGCACACGCTTGCCTGTTGCGGCGAAGATCGCATTGGTCACGGCAGCACTGACAATGGCCGTCGGGGCTTCACCAACGCCACCCGGAGCCTCCGCGTTCTTGATCAAGTGTGTCTCCACCACCGGTACCTCGTCGATACGCATCGGCAGATAGCTGTCAAAATTGCTCTGCTCGACCCGACCATCCTTGAAGGTGATTGACCCATGGAGCGCGGCGGTGAGGCCGAAAAGCGTGCCACCCTGAACCTGCGCTTCGATTGTATCTGGATTAACGTACATTCCGCAGTCGAGCGCACAGACGATCCGCTTGACTTTGACGGAGCCATCGGCCGCTACTTCGACCTCGGCGACCTGCGACGTGTAACTTCCGTATGCGAATTGCACTGAAATTCCGCGGCCATGCCGCGCGGGAAGGGGGGATGCCCACCCCGCTTTTTCTGCCGCAAGCGATAAAACAGCGAGTGCTCGCGGATTGTGGCCAAGCAATCCCTTGCGGTAAGTGACGGGATCCTGCTTCGCGGCGTGAGCGAGCTCATCTATGAAGCTTTCGACCACAAAAACATTGTGTGTCGGTCCGACGCCGCGCCACCAAGACGTCCGGACACCAGGGGGCTCGACCCGGACAAAGTCGACGTGGATATTGGGCAGCGCATAGGGCGGCTCGGCCGCCGCTTCGACGGCATCGGGGTCCAATCCGTCCTTGACGTAAGGGGGATAATAGCGAGCCATGACTGAGGAGCCGGCGATCCGATGCGTCCATGCAACCGGCTTGCCGGCCGCGTCAAGTCCGGCCGACAGCCTATCGAGATAGTACGGCCGATACATATCGTGCTGGATATCTTCCTCGCGGCTCCAGATCACCTTCACCGGGCCATCGACGTGCTTGGCGATCTTGACGGCCAGCACCGTGCCATCGGCCTCCAGCCTTCGGCCGAAGCCACCGCCAATAAGATGATTGTAAATTTTGATTGCGTCCTTTGGCAGGCCGGTGAGTGCGGCCACCAGAGACTGCGTGATCGTAGGCGCCTGCGTCCCGACCCAGATATCGCAGCGATCCTTCCGCAGGTGGACTGTGCAGTTCATCGGCTCCATCGCCGCATGGGCTAGGAAAGGCACCTGATAGATCGCGTCAACTCGTTGCGCCGCGACAGCAAGGGCCTCCTCTGCATCACCATCGTTACGGGCAACCGCCCCTGGTTTCTTGGACTCCTCCTCCAACTGCTTGACGATATCGGCGTTGCTGACCTTGCCGTTGGGCCCATCGTCCCACGTGATGGCGGCGGCCTCGAGCCCCTTCTTCGCCGCACCCATGTGATCCGCCACCACGGCAACGGCTTCATCGATGTTGACCACCTGCCGGACGCCCTTCACCGCCAGCGCGGCTTTCTCGTCCACCTTTTTCGCTTTGCCACCGAGCACGGGCGAAATAGCAACCGCTGCAACCTTCATACCCGGCAGTCGCGTATCGATGCCGTAGAGCGCGCGCCCATCGACCTTTATCGATGAATCCACGCGCCTGGCACGCGTACCGATCAAGGTGAAATCCTTCGGATCCTTCAATTTGACGTTTGCCGCCGGCGGCACGGGCAATTTCGCCGCGGCCGTCGCAAGTTCGCCGTAGCTTAGATGCTTTGCGCCTGACGCATCGAAGACGATGCCGTCCTTGGCGCGGCAAGTCGCCGGATCGACATTCCAGCGCTTTGCGGCTGCCCCGATCAGCAGACTGCGACCTACTGCGCCTGCCTGACGCAGCGGTGTCCAGAACGCTCGGACAGAGGCGGAACCACCTGTATTTTGAATGCCTATGATCGAGTTGACGTAAAGCGCGTGATTTGGCGGCGCATGCTGAACCTGAATTTGGTCAAGCGTCACCTCCAGTTCTTCAGCGAGAAGCATCGAGAGCGACGTGTAGACCCCCTGTCCCATCTCGACCATCGGCATGACCAGCGTCACGGCGCCCGTTGGATTGATCCGTATAAATCCATTCGGCGCGAAAGTACCCGTGACCTCGTTTTCGACCACCTGCACCTGCGAAGTGGACGCCGCGAAGACGGAGCTCGTGCTGGCGCCGGTCAGCGAAAAGCCGAGCAGCAAACCTGTGCCCTGAAGGAAGGCGCGCCGTGACACGCCTGTTTCTTCGGCGACCTGCTCCCTCAAAATTGGTCCATTCATGATCTCAAATTCCAGCAGCCAGCCTGATCGCGGCGCGGATGCGCTGATAGGTGCCGCATCGGCAGACATTCCCCGACATGGCGGCGTTGATGTCGCCATCCGTCGGCTTCGGCATGTCTTTCAGGAGCGCCGCCGCCGACATGATCTGGCCGGATTGGCAGTAACCGCACTGCACCACCTCGAGCTCCAACCATGCCTTCTGTACGGCTGCGCCCTGCGGCGTCTGGCCGATCGCCTCGATCGTGGTGACCGCGCTGTCCCCAATGCTGTCGATCGTTGTCTGACAGGAGCGGACCGGCTGGCCGTCGACATGCACAGTGCAGGCGCCGCACAGCGCCTGGCCGCAGCCGAACTTGGTTCCGGTCATGCCGAGCACATCGCGCAGCACCCACAGCAATGGAACGTCACCGTCGACATCGACTTCATGGGGTGTACCGTTGATTTTCAACGTGAATGCCATGCGTGCCTCCTGAGCGCGTTGGGAGTGAGGAGTGAGTGGACGAGCACCCACGCATTGGTCGTCCTCGACAGGATCAAGTCGCCCGATGCGGCCTATTCCGGCAGATGCGACGGATTGAGGTTGCGCGGGGCGTTACTCGATGAATCTCCGATAGCGACGCCCATTGATCGCAGCGCGGGACGAAATCTTCCAATAGCCGGCATGTATGGTTTCCATAGCAGCGGGGAATACTGCTGCGATGGTGCTGTCCGCAAAAGGCATCGCACTGCGCGGCGAGCGGGCGCGGGCTCATTCAGGTTCGACAATTGCTTCCAAGAGCGAAACTGACGCGCGCATTTGGCGCATTGATCGGCGGCGCGAGCGTTTTGAACGAGCTCGCGCATGCGTACCAACGCGAAGGGCTAATAAAGAGGAAGTGAGTAAGCGTCGATAATGATTGATTTGTACCGATCCGTCGAAACAGCGCAGATGGTCGAATGACAGGTAAGTCCACGAACAGGTCGATGATGTCAGACATCTTGAAGAAAATCGAAGCCTATAAGCGCGAGGAGATCGCCGCCTCCAAGCGTGCTCATTCTTTCGCGAGCATCGATGCACGCGCCAAGGCGGCGGCGCCACCGCGCGGCTTCGTCCGTGCGATCAAGGAAAAGCATGGCGGCGGTGACTATGCGCTGATTGCTGAGATCAAGAAGGCTTCGCCATCGAAGGGCCTCATCCGCGCCGATTTCGATCCGCCGGCCCTGGCAAAGGCGTACGAGGCCGGGGGCGCGGCCTGCCTCTCGGTGCTGACCGATACTCCGTCGTTCCAGGGGCATCTCGACTTCATGGTCGCGGCGCGCGCGGCGACCAATCTGCCGGTGCTGCGCAAGGATTTCATGTTCGACACCTATCAGGTCGTCGAAGCCCGCGCTCACGGTGCGGACTGCATCCTGATCATCATGGCCGCGCTCGATGACGCCGCCGCCAAAGATATTGAGGACGCCGCCATCGCGCTTCAGATGGATGTGCTGGTCGAGATCCACGACCGAGCCGAACTCGAGCGGGCGCTGAAACTCCGCTCGCCGATGGTCGGCGTCAACAATCGCAATCTCCGTACCTTCGAGACCACGCTCGCGACCAGCGAGGCGCTAGCGCCGCTTATCCCGGAGGAGCGGCTGATGGTCGGGGAAAGCGGCATCTTCACGCCGGACGATCTGACCAGGCTCGAGCGTGTGGGACTGTCGACCTTTCTGGTCGGCGAGAGCCTGATGCGCCAGCCCGATGTGACGGCGGCAACCCGCGCGCTGCTGGTGCGGGACACGCCGGCGACGGCGGCGGGAATACGTTCCAGCCGAGTCGCACCATCCTCTCAATAGGCGACTGCATCTGGGGGGCTGCTGTGGGTCCCCGACTTGAGCCTACCGTTCGACGAGCTGCCGGGTTCAGGCGGACGATCGGAGCGAATATCGCAGATTTGCGTCGTGTGTGGAAAGGCGGTAGCGGTCCCTTGACTCGAACCCCCGACGCTAGTCGTTGACGCACCTGCGTTAAGGCTGGTTACGCAGGGGCCGTTGTCGTTAGTAGTGCGACGAATATGAGGGGCAGGTGGAGGCGCGAAGGCGGCTAATGACTCCATGCCTTCATAGTGCCGCGAAGCCACAGCGCCGAGACTTGCCCAGTTAGCTGACCACCGATTGACCACCGAACCGCCCTCAACAAACAGCGATAGAGGTGGTCAACCAGGAGCGAAGTTCACTGTTTTTGTTGAACTTTTCGGTTGCTACTTACGTTCGGGACGCAAGGGGCGCGCGTGCTGGGCGCGCGATCAAGCGATTTACATTTCGGCCATAACGTATTGATTTTGCTAGTGCTGTTCTGGTTGCCTTTTACAGCTAAGTGCCTGAAATCTCTTTTAGAGAATGAGACTCTTAATCAGCGGGTCCCAGGTTCGAGCCCTGGTGCGCCCACCATATCGAAAGCCCTATTAGCGCGGGGTTTTTCCATTTCAGGCGACAGAGCAAAGCGCGTATCGTGCGACGCTTTTGGTGGTCGGACATCGCACCGTGCGTCGACTTGGCGATGTTCGCGAGATGTTCTTGCTGGTTCGCATCACCATCGCGCTCGCCATCTCGCATGGTGGCCAGTATCGTCCATGACTTGTCGCACGCCCACAAGAGCGTCGCGTTTCGTCGCAGTTGTGACGTTTCGCTGGCCAACGTCGAGGATGTCCCTGGCGAGATAGGCGCACAAAAACGCTGCCAGCGCCGTGACTGACATGTAGACCGAGACTGGCCAGCTCGCGTCGCCACTCCACTGCACCAGCAGCGTCGAAATCAGTGGCGTAAAGCCGCCGACGACAGCGCCGCTGACTTCTTTTGCGAAGACGAGACCAGTGTAGCGGATCCGCGTGTCGAACAGCTCCGAATAGAACGCCGCGATGGATCCGGGGATCGATGCGACGCCGAAAGACAAGCCGACGATGCCTCTGTTGATTTCCGAATTACGGAATTTCAAAGAGGTGGCCCGGGCGGAATATGGAAAGACGTCTTACCTAAACAGCGGCGGACTGTTCTGCGGCGCAACACCCTCGCCGGGCCGCTCGATTGCTGCCGCCGCCGTCAAGCGGGCGATGACACAGCGCGCAGATTGACGGACGCGTCTTCATAATCGCGTTTTCGCCGACCCGCATGCTGCTCCTTACCTGTAGCTCCTTGATTTGAATCAGGGAGCATCGCGCCAAATTTGGGATGCTCGGCACACGACGGGGATTGGCTGCCTAGAGGATTTCTACGTAGTGGCTTATACTGATTGCGTGGTCGGTGTGTCGCGGCGGTAGGCTAAATTTATCGGAGAGTTGTCTGCATATGCCAGGAAACTAGCGGTGCGAAAGTTAGCACTGCAGGAAGGCGAGTGTATCATGTCCCTTCAGGAGACACCGGTCAGCCGACATGTTCGAAATGCCTCCGGAGGATCGAGGCGTGCGCGCAAGGCGAATTCCGAACGGCTCGCTCTGCAGGAAGAAGTTCATCGTCAAATTGCTTCGGAGCTTCACGATTCAACGTGCCAGCATCTGGTGGCGGCGAGCCTCATTCTGATGCAAGTAAGGAGTGCGCTAGGCGATCCTCTGAAGGCGACGAGACATTGCGATCAGCTCGACATCTCGATCGATCGCGCTATGAAGGAATTGCGGTCTCTCACATATCTGCTTCACCCTCAGGACCTGTTTGAACGAGGGCTCAGGACGACAATCGAGCAATTCGCAGAAGGCCTCGCAGCCCGAACGCCGCTGAATATTGAGGTGTCGATATCGTCCGCGGTCGACGGCCTGCCATACGGGGCGCAGCGAGCGTTGCTGAGAATTGTTCAGGAGGCCCTGACGAACGTTTACCGCCACGCCAAGGCGACACAGGTCGCCATAACTATCGGGGTGAGGGACAGGAAGTTCAAGCTCGAGGTTCGAGACGACGGACAAGGCATGGTCGCTGCAGATGGTGCATGCCGCTTTCGTCCGTGGGCACCCGGAGCGGGAATCCGTATCATGCGAGCTCGATTGCAAGAGATGGGAGGGCAGCTTGAGATATTATCGGCACCCACAACGCTGCGGCGCGGAACCATCCTGCGTGCGACCTTTCCATGCGCTCTTGCGCGCGAGTGAGATGGCCCGGTTGGAGATGCTGCTGAAACGCAGCGCCCATAGCTCGTCCAGGTTCTCTTGCGACAAGATCATCGAGGCGGCCCTCTCATGAAACGAATTCTCATTGCTGATGATCATGATGCTGTTCGATCCGGGCTACGGGCGGTCCTCGAGCAGCGGCCGGGTTGGATGATTGTCGCCGAGGCGTCCGACGGAAGATCGGCATTTGAGGCCGCTCTCAAAGAGCGGCCCGATGTTGCGATCGTCGACTTCTTCATGCCGCGCATGACGGGACTGGAAATAACTCGAGGAATAAAAAAACATCTCCGCGAAACTGAGGTGCTGATCTTTACCGCGCACGAGTCCGGAGTGCTGGCTCAAGAGGCGCTTCAGGCGGGTGCGCGCGCGTTCCTGGTCAAGTCGGACGCAAACAAGCTGCTGTTGGCTGCCGTTGAAGCGCTAATGGCACGTAAGCCATTCGTTGGCGGACGATTTTGTGGTCAGTCGGGTCGAGAAGACGAAGCTGGCGAGGGGCATGTGAAGCTGTCTCCGCGAGAGCGGCTCGTTGTCAAGCTTGTGGCCGAGGGGTACAGCAACAAGGGTATCAGCGCGATGCTGAGCTCAAGCGTGAAGACCACGGAAACGCATCGGGCGTCGGCCATGGGAAAACTGGGGGTCAATTCGATAGCTGGACTGGTCCGCTACGCGATCAGAGCTAAATTGATTGAAGAGTGAACGAAATCAGCGGCTGCCGGCCCGCCGCGCTTCGCAACCGATCGCGGCGGTGAAGCAGAGCTGATCGCTGCGGAGCGCAGCTCTGTCCTTTCCCGTCCGCAAAGGGATCGCGGACGGTCACCTCCACCGCCACCCGCAATGGCGGCGACCGCGATGCCACCAGCAAACCCAACGGCGCCTGCGCGGTCGCGACCGCCCCCAACCGGGGCCATGCGGAGGACCCCACTGCGCCTGCGTTGCGATATCCGTGGTTATCGCGGCCCGTCCCAGATTTGCGGCGACCGGTATTGCCTCCGCTGACGCGATGAAACGAACGCCGATTGCGCCGACAGCTGCGGCGGCGACGGCGCCCTGCGCAAAACCAAGGAAGGCACGACGTGTGGGAGCGTTCATTGTTCTTCTCCTCTCTTCTTGTCACGCAGTTTCAAGTACGGACTACGGTAGCGGGGAACGGCAACGCCGGCATCCAACGAAACCCTGAGCAACAGGCTCGGCGTATTCCCGCCGTCCTGGATACTCGGGTCATGTGGTTCGCGCCGGGACCGGTCGTGCCTTCGCACGCTCGCGCAGGCGCTGAAACGTGACGTAGAGCATCGGCACCATAAAAATCCCGATTGAGCTTGCGGCGAGCATGCCGGCAAAGACAGCGGTCCCGACCGCCCTGCGGCTCAGCTCGGCGGCGCCGGTTGCGAGTACGAGCGGGAGGAGTCCGAGAATGAAGGCAACCGAGGTCATCATCACCGCGCGGAACCGCATATGCGCCCCCTGGATCGCGGCCTCCGCAAGCTCTGTGCCGGCTTCCCGTCGTTCCTTCGCGAATTCCACGATCAGGATGCCGTTCTTGGCGGCAAGCGCGATCAGCACCACGAGGCCAATCTGGCCGTACAGATCGAGATTGAGGCCGGCGATTTTAATGCCGATATATGAGCCTAGAACGCCGACAACGACGGAGAGCAGCACCGGGATCGGGATCACCGTGCTCTCATACAGCGCCACCAGGAACAGATAGGCGAACAGCACGGCGAGCGCGAGCACCACCCCGGTTTGTCCTGCTGCCTGTTGCTCCTGATAGGCGGTGCCGGTCCACTCGAAACTGTAACCTGCAGGCAGCACGTTGTTGGAGATCTCTGCCATCGCTGCCATCGCGGTGCCGGACGAGACGCCTGGCGCCGGGCTGCCGTTCACCGTCACTGAACGATAATTGTTGTAGCGGGTAATGACCTGAGGCCCGGTTACGATCTTGATGCCGGCGAGCGACCGCATCGGAACCATCTGACCCGTGCTATTGCGGACATAGATGCGCCAGATATCGGAAAGGTCGGCGCGATCGAGCGCCTCCCCCTGCACATTGACCTGCCAGGTACGTCCATAGAGGTTGAAATTGTTGACGTAGATGCCGCCAAGCGTCGCCTGAAGGGCCGTGAAGATATCGCTGATGGTCACGCCAAGCGCCTGCGCCTTACGTCGATCGATGTCGAGATAGATCGATGGATTGGTCGCGGTGAAGGTCGAGAACACTCGCGTCAGCCGCGGATCGGCATTGGCCGCTCCGATCAACGCACCCGTGACACTGGAGATCGCGGCGGGGTTCTGTCCTTCCAGCGCCTGGAGCTGGTACTCGAACCCGCCTGAGGTGGAGAGTCCGATGATCGGCGGCATATTGAACGGCAGTACATTGGCCTGCCGGATTTGCGCGCCGGCTGCGTAAGTCTGCCGGATCAGCGCCTGCACCGAATCCGCGGCCGCCTTGCGATCGGCAAACGGCTTGAGGCGCGTCACCACCAGCGCGCTGTTGGGCTCGGACGCCCCGTCAAGCAGGGAGAAACCGATGATGGCCAGAACATGGTCGACGGCCGGCATCTCCTTCAGGACGTCCTCGATCTGTTTGGTGACTTCACTGGTCCGCGCAACGGATGCACCGTCCGGCAACTGCACCGAAGTGAAGAAAGCGCCCTGGTCTTCCTCGGGGAGGAACCCTGTCGGCGTCAGGTGCGACATCCCGAAAATGCCGGCTGCGAACACGGCCACCAGGATGAGGGAGAGACTGGCCACGCGCAGCAGCCGTCGTACGCCGCTGCTATAGCGATCGCGGATCCAGTCAATGCCGCCAAGAACGTGGCCGATCATGCCGCGCCGGGGTCCAGTATGCCGCAGGAACAGCGCGCACAAGGCGGGCGACAAGGTCAGCGCATTCAGTGACGAAATCATCATGGCGGCGCTGATCGTCACCGCAAATTGCCGAAACAGCGTGCCGGAAATGCCGGGAATGAAGGCGATCGGAACAAAGACGGAGAGCAGCACCAACGTGATCGCGATGATCGGTGCCGTGATCTGCGTCATCGCCTTCTTGCTTGCCTCGACTGGCGAAAGATCCG
Organism: Bradyrhizobium sp. MI1.7; assembly: GCF_055811795.1. NCBI lineage: Bacteria > Pseudomonadati > Pseudomonadota > Alphaproteobacteria > Hyphomicrobiales > Nitrobacteraceae > Bradyrhizobium > Bradyrhizobium sp. MI1.7. The sequence goes on along the minus strand of NZ_JBVVPO010000035.1, from coordinate 56,099 downwards.
GTTCCTCCTCCATCACTCGCTCGACGTTCTCCACGACGACGATGGCGTCATCCACGACGATGCCGATGGCGAGCACCATCGCGAGCAGTGACACGGTATTCGCGGAATAGCCAAGCATCAGCAGCACCGCGAAGGTGCCGACCAGGCTGACCGGTACGGCAATGGCTGGTATCACCGTGGCCCGAAGATTACCGAGGAACAAATAAACCACGATCACGACCAGGACGAAGGCCTCTCCCAGTGTCCGCAGAACCTCCGAGATGGTGTCCCGTACGAAGCTCGTGGAATCGTACTGCACGAGATAGCTCAACCCCGTCGGGAATCGCTTCGATAGCCGCTGCATCGTCGCCGCGACCGCCTGCGCCGTCGTCACCGCATTGGCGCCCGGCGCCAGATAGATCGCGAGAGGCACCGCGGCGCGCCCGTCGATCCGCGCTTCGCTGTCGAGGTTCTGCGCGCCAATCTCGACCCGGGCGACGTCCTTGACGAGCAGCGTCGAACCATCCGGGTTGGCGCGCAGCACGATATTGGCGAACTGGTCGACCGTCGCGAGCCGTCCCAGGGTCTGGACGTTGAACTGGAATTGCTGGTCGTCGCTGATTGGACGCGCGCCGATGCGGCCGACCGGCGCCTGGACGCTTTGCGTTCGAATTGCCGCGATCACGTCCGAGGGCGTGAGATTGAGGCTGGTCAGCCGCTGCGTATCGAACCAAATCCGCATCGAGTAGTTCATCTTGGCGAACAGGTGAGCTTGGCCGACACCGGGCGTGCTGGAGATCGCATCGAGTATGTTGATGATCGCGTAGTTGGTGATGAACAGCGGATCTTGCTGGCCGTCGGCACTGTAAAGCACCAGAAATTGCAGGATCGCCGACGATTTCTTTTGCACGGTCACGCCCTGCTGCTGCACCTCGGTGGGCAATTGCGACAGCGCGCTCTGCACCCGGTTGTTTACATTGACGGTGTTGATATCGGGATCGGTGCCAAGTGCAAATGACACCGTCAGGGTGTAGCTGCCGTCGTTGCCGCTCGTCGATTTCATATAGAGAGCTCGGTCGACGCCGATCACTTGCGCTTCGAGCGGTTGAGCGACGCTGGCCTCCACGACCTCGGCAGATGCGCCGGGAAAGGTCCCGGCAACCGTGACCTGCGGTGGCACAATGTCCGGAAATTGCGCCACCGGGATCCGTGTCAGCGCGAGCGCACCTGCAATGGTGATGATGAAGGCCACGACCATCGCAAGTCGCGGGCGATCGATGAACACGGCGGACATCATGGCTTTTTGTCCCCCGGGCGCGGATCAGTTGAACCGCCATGGTCTGGCTGCGAAGGCGCGTCGCCTGTGCCGGCCTTCATGCTCGACTGGATCAGCGCGCTCGCCGGGCCCGGAGAAACCGCCTGACCTGGACGAACTCTTTGCAGGCCTTCGACGATGACCTTGTCGCCCGCCGCGAGGCCGCTGATGACGGAGGCGATAGTGGGCGTCGATTGCCCCAGCTTGATGCGGCGTTGTTCGGCCTTATCGCCGGCGCCAACGGCGAGGACATAGTCACCCTGCTGGTCGGACAGCACCGCCGAACGCGGGACCGCCAGCACTTCGATGGGCTGGACACCTTCCAGCAAGACCGTGACGAACTCGCCGTCAGTCAGTTCGTGAACGGTTACGCCCGCGGCGGACGGCGCGCGCAGGATCGGGTTGGCGATCTCGCCGCGCACGGTGATCGTGTCCGTGTTCTGGGCGATGGTGTTGTCGACAAAATCCAGCTTGCCGGACTTGCCATACATGCGGCCATTGGGCAGCCGCAGCCGGATCACCACGGCTTCCAAGCCTCCCTGCGGACCATAGCGTTCGCGTAGTTCGAGCCCCTGGCGCAACGGCACCGGGAAGGTGACGTACATCGGATCCTGGCTGACGATCGTGGTCAGGACGCCCGAGCTGGGACCGACGACATTGCCTTCGGTCACGGCCGTACGTCCGATCTTACCGTCGATCGGCGCGCTGATCATGGTGTAGTCGAGGTTGATCTGTGACGCATCGACTTGTGCCTGCGCGGCCTGGACCTGGGCTTCCAGGCTGCGTTGGTTGGCGATCGCCGCGTCGTAGGTCGATTGCTGACCGGCCGGCCCGCTGAGCAGCGTACGCGCCCGGTCGGTCGTCAGCTTGGCGTTCTCGAGCATCGCTCGGAGCTGGGCCACCTGCGCCTGCTTTGACGCGAGATCGGCCTCGAACGGACCGCGCTCAAGCCGGTAAAGCGGGTCGCCCTTCTTGAGCTCGGCACCCTCGACGAACAACCGCTGCTCCAGGAATGCGGTGACGCGAGCCACGACATTGACGCGATTGACCGCCTCGATCCGCCCGAGAAATTCGTTGGTCTCGGTGATCGGTCGTCTGATCGCTTCCACGATGCCGACAGCGGGCGGAGGGCCTGCCGCTGGCTGTGTCCAGCCCGTGCCGCCAGCGATGAATGTCAGGAAACCCGCCGCCAGCATCCTGACCGAGACGTCCGCAAGGTCCATTTTCCGCTCCTTGCTCCGGGGGGCGGGACAAGCCGCTATCCCGGTCCGCGCGGGCCGAGTGTCAGGTTCGTAACGCCCGCCGCAAGGTTCAATCCGATCGATCGCTCGATCGACAGAGGCTGGAGCGTAATCGTCCGGCGAGAGCCTCCGATCAGAACGTTCGCTCCGAGACCGGGGCCGAACGCGACATTGCCGCTCGCCCCCACGTAGTTCCCGCGCAGCGTGCCGGGGCCGACGCGCGAGTTCCTGGCGAAGACGGCCCATGAGAGGGTTCCTGCGCTGGTCACGCCGATGTCGAGACCAACGCGCCTGATCCGTCCGTCGTAGACGTACTGCCGGGCCGGGCGTCTCGTGATGAATATACAACGAAGCTCCTGCGCGGAGCCAAGCACCAGCCCAACGCGCGGAGTGCTGGTGCATATGAGACGGCCGACCCTGAACGCCTCGGCGCGTGCGGGCAGGGCGTCGGCGCACATCAAGGCGGATCCAGAGATGATCGCAAGAAGCAGGTTAATGCGCATTCAGGCCTCCATTTGACTTCCGGTGTCGGTGGGCGAACTCCCTGGGCTGCGATCCTGGCGAAGCCAGAACGTGATGCCGAGGCCGATCAGCAGGACGGCGCCCAACAGGAAGAAGATGATGGATTGCTGTAACCAGGATATCGCCGGAACCGTGACGCCCATCGCAAGGCCGAGGAAGGCAATTTGCGGCGACAGAAGACTGACGCCGGCGAGGAAGGTGCCGAGCGCAAGTAACGTGAGAAGGACGAGGCTGGTTGCCGGCGTCGGCAACAATTGCTGAACGCCTGACACCAGCATGATGTTCATCGTGACCAGGACGGCAACCCAGTGCAGCGCCTGGGTCCAGATCAGTCGCCACCGGGCCTCCTTGCCATCGACCTCCGGCCATTTGTTGATGACGCACACAACGCCGATGGCAAGCGCGAGAAATTCCCAATAGCCAACGAGAGGCTGGTGAGAGGCGTTGGTATAGGCGACGCCCGCGACGGCGAGCACCAGTGCGATGATGTAGGGAAGTTGCTGCCACAGAAAATGTGTCATCCGCGCGTGCGCCGGGGATGGCTCCATTCCATTGTTCCGTTCGGCTCGAATCTCGCTCATGGCGCGCCCATTTGCGATGGTCCCTTGTTGGACATGCGACCGCTGCTATCGCCGAGGTAATCCTCGACGTAGAATCTAATGATCGCGACCCGGCCGACGGCGACCAGCGGCATGGCGAGTGCGATACCCATCACGCCTAGCATTGCGCCCAACAGTACGATCGCGACCAATGTCCATGCGGGAGGAATTTCGACCGCCTGGCGCTGGATCAACGGGCCTATCACATAGCCCTCGATCGATTGAATGATTGTGTAGATGACGACGGCCCAGATCAGCAGCGATGCGCCGAGCGGCATCGCGACAAGCGCGATCGGGATCGCGGCAAGGATGGGTCCCAGATACGGAACGAAGTTGGAAAGGCCCGCCTGGAGCCCAAGCACGAAGGGGCCGGGAAGCCCGATCAGATAGAGCGCGACCCACACGCACAGTGTCATTAGGATGATGCGGATCAGCTGTCCGACGAACCACAGCCGCAGGACGTTTCCCATCTCGTTCATTACGGCGCGTGTTCGGGCGCGATAGGAAGGCTTCGCCAGCATGACCAGACTCTCGCGATGGCTGGTGGGATCAAAGGCGAAGAGGATACCGAGGAACGCGATCACCAGCACACCGGTCAGAAAGCTCGACGCTCTGCCAACGACCAGCTGGGCGTGGCTGAAGAACCGGCCTTGATCGGACAGCAGCCATTGCGCGAAATCGCGCCCCGATTCCGGACCAAGCAGATCGACGCCGTAGGTCAGAAGGCGTTGCTGCAAGACGTCGAACTGGGTGTCCATGACCTTCAGCAGGATGCGTGTTTGCTCCGGCAGCTTGCCGCCTCCCCAGACGAGGCCTAGTCCGACCAAGGTGGTGAGCAGCAGCAGCACGAATGTCAGCCGCCAGACACGATTGAGGGGAATTAGTAGCGCCAGTGCGCGTGCGGCGGCATCCAGAAAGGCAGCAAACAGTACGCCTGCGAAGATGATGAGAAGACTCGAGGCGGTTTGCCATACGAGGAAGAGAGCAACGCAAGTGGCGAGCAGGGCGAGACCCGTTGCGAGAAAGCCGCGCCGCCTGTCGGTCATGCCCTGGTCTGGAGGCTCACGGACCACGACCTCGCGCGGTTGCTCTTGTCCTGTCCTCACGTCGCTCATCGATCGGGTGTCTCGGCGGCGGATTGCGATGACGAACTGTCGCGCCGGGGCTCAGGTGCGAACACGGCGGCTGCCATAATGGGGATGCGAGCCGCCGCGATGACGCCAGTAGCGATGCTTGGTGGGGTTCGTATTCGTATTTGGCGCGGCGGTGCTTGGGGCAGGTGTCGTGACCTGCTTTGGCACGGATGCGGCCGGATCGGTCGTCTGCGCCTGGGAACTGGTCGACTGCGCGGTCGCAATCGATCCGGCAAGGATCAAGGCACCGCAAATGGTCCGGACATTCATGTTTGTCTCCAACTGACCCACAACAACACTTCAGATCGAGATAGCGCCGACGGCCAACGCATAGACGCGGACGCGTGCGGCGAGCCCTCAACCCCGGAGATGAGGTGGGCGGAAGGGTCGAATTTGAACGGGGTAGGCCGGCCACCCTCGGTTACGAGACTAGAGGCAGCTTCTCGGTCGGCGCATCAGGGATTCTATGTAGAGGGCGAGGCAGGAAATCGGTCGACCGCCTCTAATGAGGACTTGCCGATCCGGGCGCAGCGGCCGGGGCGACCAGCACGAAGCTCGCGCGGAACAACTCGCCTGCCTTAGCGAGTTCAGTCGCGATATGCCTGGCGTGCAGAACGGCGGCGTCATGGTCGGCGCACTCGCATCCAATTCCGTCCGGACAAAGGCCGTTTTTGTCGACGATGTGAAAGAAGTAGCGCATGCGAACGGATTAGGCCGGTGCGTGACCAGCTTCCAGTGACAAAGGTGTAAGAGTCCAGGCAAAAAGGATGAGAAGCCAGGGGGCAACCCAAGGTTACGTTTCGGTAAGTCGCTCTGGCGGATACGGGTATCCCGAGATAGGGTGATATATCTTCCGGCGCTCGGGTGATCATCCGATGTCCCCGCAGGGGCCTGACCGCTAGCTTGGTTTGTTCATGTGAACCAATCCAAGGAGGCAAGCGATGTCGAATTATGATCCGAATCTGACTGCCTCAGGCACTGGTGGCGGCGCGCTTGCGATCGATCCCGGATTGCGCGCCTACATGCTGCGCATCTACAATTATATGGCCGCGGGCGTGGGCCTGACTGCAATTGTGGCGTGGCTGACGTATCAGCTCATGGGTCCCGCATTGCTCGAGAGCCCGTTGATGTGGGTTTTCATCCTGGCGCCACTCGGACTGGTGTTCTTCATCGGGGCGCGCATCAATACGCTGTCGGTGGAAACGGCGCGCATTCTGTTCTTCGTCTATGCCGCGCTGGTCGGCGTCTCGCTCTCGACGTTGCTGCACATCTACACCAGCGCCTCGATCACGCGCGTGTTCTTCATCGCGGCCGCGATGTTCGGGGCACTCAGCGTCTTCGGCTACACCACGAGGCGCGACCTGTCCGCGGTCGGCAGCTTCCTGTTCATGGGCCTGATCGGCATCATCGTCGCGAGCCTGGTCAATATTTTCCTGAGGTCGACGGGGCTCGATTGGTTGATCTCGATCGTCGGCGTTGGCGTCTTTGCGGGACTTACGGCCTATGATACGCAGCGGATCAAGGCGATGTACGAGAGCAGGGACGACGCGACGACGGCAGGCCGCAAGTCGGTGATCGCGGCACTGTCGCTCTACCTCAACTTCCTCAATCTGTTCATGATGCTGCTGCGCCTGCTCGGCGGCAGGCGGTAGGCGGCTTCAGGCCGCCGGCCGCTCCGCCGCGCTGGCGAGCGCATCGCGCAGGATCTTTTCCTTGGTCTCGTCCAGGGACGTTTTCAACACGACTCCGCCGGCATCCTTGATTTCCTTCAACACCTTGTCTGCGGTCATGTTCTTGATCAGGACGAAGAGCGCGGCGTTGCCGGTGTGGAGCGAAGCGGACAGCTCCTTCATGAAGGAATCGTTGATGCCGAAATCGGACAAGGCGCCTCCAAGCGCGCCGGACGCAGCGCCGACCGCGACACCGATGATCGGATTGAGGAAGAGCACGCCGACCAGGAGTCCCCAGAAGCTGCCGGTAATCGCGCCCGTCGCCGTGGTGTTGACGAGCTGGTTGAGCTTGATGTTGCCGTTCTCGGCCTTGACGGCGATCACGGCGTCACTAATGGTGATCAAATATTCCTTTTGCAGTTTGAGCAGCCGAGTTCGGACTTCTTCGGCCTTTGCTTCGGTCGGGTAAACGATTGCAACCAGATCAGACATGGAGACCTCCTGGGCATTCCCGCAGGGACCGCGGGAAGACTGATGCCAACTGCATGGCGCGGAGACTAAACGGCGAATTGCAAGCTCGGCATCCGAGAAAACCCTTGGGCGCGGGAGAGAATGTTCCGGATCATTAGAGCAGGGGAATCCCTCGGCCCGATCTGCGCGATCCGGCTGTTCTGAGCCTTCAATTTGCTGCGAACATCGACGCGGCGAGCAGCAGCGACACCAGGAGCAGGGAGATGCCCGCGGCGGACCATTGACGGAGAACTTCGTCGCCTCTTTCGATAAGGCTGCCGAATCTAAGACAGCCGCGCCGGAGCGGACCGACCACTCTCATGAGCGCTTTCCAGGCCGCGGATGAGCCCAGCGGGTGTGGCCACGGGCTGAGCAGGATCGCGAGCGCCGCCCCTCCCAGCACAGGCAGGAGCAATTTGGATAGCGCGTCGATGCCGAACAGCTTCGATGTGGCATCATACGGGACCGGCAAATACGAATCCCAGGGCAGCAAGCCAAGGAACAGAGAACAGAGGGCCAAGGCAAGTGCAGCAAGGTCCCGGCTGAGCGGTGCTGGGCCGATGAGGGCAATCGGCTGGTCTGATGGCGCGAACGCATGGGACAGGACTAGTACGACATAGGCGGTCGTGAACATTCCGCCGGCCTGGAGCACGACGGCCCACCACCACTGCCCCGTCCTCGCCGTGTCCTGGAGCAATAACTCCTTCGCGAGTGACGCTCCGCTCGGTTGAACACCCATCAAGGCGATGCCGCCAATCGCGAACGCCAGGACGCTCAAGGGCAGGGCCCGTGCGACACCTCGCAGTCCGGTGATGCGATCGTGGCCGAGCCCGGTGTAGATTGATCCGACGGCCATGAACATCGCCGCCTTGGCAGTCGCATGGGAAACCGCCTGCAATAGGCCGCCCGCCAGGGCCTGGTCACTTTCGAGCTTCCCGGACGCGCCGAACGCAAGAGGAAACATCAGGAAGAGATATCCAATCTGAGCCAGCGTCGAATATGCAATCAGGAGCTTGAGGCGCTCTTGCCGGAGAGCGACAACGCTTCCGAACACGATCGCTCCGGTTCCAAGCGCCGCGAGCAATTGTGCGGCAGCCAAGCCGGGCAAACCCGGCATGACGTCGAACCAGAGCCGCACAAGGATGAAGAACGATCCCTTCACGACCAAGGCGGACAGGATCGCGCTAGCTGCGGCCGGTGCGCCCGCGTGAGCGGGTGGCAGCCAGAGGTGCAACGGAAAGAGTGCAGTTTTTGCGAGGAGACCGGTCGTCATCAAGGCTGCCGCGATGAGCACGCCGGAGTCCGCGCTCACGCGATGCGACAACAACTCGATATCAATCGTGCCGTAGAGACCATAGAGCAGCGCGGTGCCCATCAGGTAGAGGACCGAGCCGAGCAGTGCGAAGAGCAGGTACCGCAACGCAGCCCGAAGCGTCTCCGCGCGACCGTCGAGAGAGACCAGAGGCACCGCGGCGAACGTCAGCAATTCCAGCGCAACATACAGCGTGAAGAGATCTCCCGCGATGAAGATCGTGTTCAGCGCGCCCCAGATTGCCAGAAGCAGGATCCAGAATGCGAAAGGTGCGCGCGCTTCGACAGATTGGGGACGAAAATCGGTTGCGGCAAAAATGGCGACCGCGCAGATCACGACCGCCGTCGTCGCGAGCATGACCGCTGACAATCCGTCCGCGCGGAGGGCTACGCCGAGCGGCGGTGGCCAGGCGCCGAGTAGGTAGACGAGGTGGCCGTCGCTCCGCGGCAAGAGCACGAGAACGGCGAGAGCAATCGCCAACCCGACCGGTACGACCGTGGAGGCAACCTGCCGGACGTAGCGCTCACCGAGAGCGAACGCCAGCAAGACGCCCGCGACCGGCACGACGATCGACAGCACCAGCAGGAAGCCGCCGGCGGTGGTCACCAGCGCGGGGGCGGGGGGTAGCATCAGTGACCGGACGGATCGGAGCGCGGGCTCGCCGCCGCCCGACTGTTGAGCGTCGTGGAGCCGGCGATCTGAAAAAGCCGCAGCAACAAGGCTATCGCCAGAGCCGTTGCGGAAAACGCGACCACGACTCCTGTGATCACCAGGGCCTGCGGCACCGGGTCGTTGCCAAAGCCCGCTGCGGCGCCTCGTCGCCCGACGATGCCGAACAGAAGAAACACGCCGCTGCCGAGCAGGTTGAATGCGATGATCTTGCGAAGCGGTTGCGGATTGGCGATCAGGCCGTGGAGCCCGAGCCCGACCGCCGCGGCGGCGCATAGTCCGAACACCGTCACGGCGCTCATCGCTCAGCGCTCCTTTCAGGTGCACCGGCGAGCAGCAGGCCGAGCGTCGTCGCGATCGTCAGGAGCATCGCGACCTCAATGCTCAGAATTAGCGGCTTGGCGAACGCAACGGGATAGGCAAGGAACGCCGACCCAAAACAGAGCCCGCCAAGGCCGACGGCAAGGAATAGGCCGGGGCCGCCCACCAGGATGAGACGTAGCCATCGACTGCGCACGGGCGGGGTATCCACCAACCCGGCCATGATCACCAGCAGCCACATCGATGCGAGAACCGCGCCGCCCTGAAATGCTCCGCCGGGGTGATCAGCGCCCGTCCACAGGATGTAAATGCCGACGACGATGCCGGCGGGTGGCAACAGGCGCGCAAGAAAGGCGAGAACACCATTTGGATCAGCCTGGTGGCGTGGTCCGGGACGACCGCCCCAGGCCTGATCCGACGCAAGCGACCAGACGCCGACAATGGCGAGCAGGAGCACGACCTTCTCGAGCATGGTGTCCATTCCGCGGAATGCCATGAGCACGTTGGTGACGGGGTTGGTCATTCCGGTCGCCCCGGCATTCGCGACGACGGCGGGCGCGAGCGTTGGCGCCGGATCGGGCAGCAGCAGGATCGTGACGGCCAGCGCTGCCGCGATCGACGCGGACAGTATGGCCGCGCTCAAGCGCACGATCAGGCTGGGCCCTTCCGTTGTCATCGCCTCGGTATCGCGCAGCCGGGCCGCCGCACCCAACAGCACGACGCCGCCCAGGCCTCCGCCAATTGCAGCCTCGGTCAGCGCGACATCGACGGCGTCAAGACGGACCCAGATCAGCGCAACCAGCAGTCCGTAGGCGATGAAGCCGACTGTGGCCGAATAAGTATCGGGGACGGAGATCGTCCAGATGGCGAGGCCCAGCACCACGGCGGCGAGCGCGATCTCGAACACTGTTGCGATGTTCATTTGCCTGACCCGCTCTGACGTGCCGTGCGCGCGATCAATTGGGAGACGGTGGCGCCCGCGAGCAGCACGAACATCCAGATGCTGATCAGCTTCAGTCCGTCGCGCAGGCCTCCTGTTTGGGGGAGCAGCCCGAGCACGACGAAACCCAGGCCGAGGTTATCGGCCTTGCTGAGCGCGTGCAGACGAGTCAGGGTGTCGGGAAAGCGAAGAAGGCCGACGGTGCCGGCGAAAAAGAAGAATACGCCTGCCGACACTCCCGCAACCGTGATGATGTCGCGTGCGACGCTCATCTTTCCTCCCCCGGATCGGCCCCATCGGTTTCGAGGCGGGAGAGCCCCTTCTTGACGAATGCGATGGATGCGAAAGTGGCGAGCAGTGCCAGTATCAATGCCACGTCGACGGCCGCCGGCACGCCTGTCACGGTGCCGAGCAGCAGCAAGACGGCAATGCCGGCAGTCCCGATCAGTTGCGCCGCCATCATCCGGTCGGCATCTGTCGGGCCACGCAAGATGGAGACCAGCCCGAGCCCCAGCATCGCCAGGATCAAGCCGACTGCGGCAGTGAGGAATTCAGTCATTGTAGAGGGCCCGAACCAACGCCGCTTCCTCCGCGGCAAGTTCGGCAACGACCGGTTGCTCGACGTCGAGACAGTGATAGACGAGCTGCCCGTTCTCCTCCCCGGTTGGCACTGTGCCAGGCAAAAGGCTGGTGAGTGTCGTGAACACGTTCCGTTGCATCCCGCGTGAGAGGCCGGTCGGATAGAGCACAAATCCCGGCCGCAGCGGCAGCCGGGGATCGAGCGCGCGGCGTGCGACGTCTACGCCGGCGACCACCGATTGGTATAGGAAAAGCAGCGCCAGGCGGACCATGGCAGGAATTGACCGCCGGGATCTGCTCGGCTCCAGCAGGTGCAGGCTTGTCCAGGTTGCTGCCGCGATTGCTGCCGCCGCGGCAGGAATATCTGTCGGATTGGCGCCGGCAAGCACGAGCCAGAGGCAAAGGAAAAATGTGGCTCTGAAAGTCGCAGTTCGCCACGATCCTCTAACCGCGACGACGGCACGCCCATATCGATCACCTGAGGACCCTGTCATCCCGGTTTCCTCGGTTGCTCCCGGATTGTGTCGTCCGGGTCTGCCGTGTTTTGAGGAAGCGCGTTTGCGCGCCCCAGACGAGAATTCAAACGGCGGAGCCGCGGCAGGGGTCGCGACTGCTTCACCTGACGATTGCATCATGCGTCGTGGACGGAACCGGCGACATCGGGTGATTGCCTGATCATGTCTCAGGAATCTGCTGATGGCCGAGCACGGATTCCATCCGGCGCCACCGAGTAGATTTACCGATGTTGACGGCGGACTCCTTCGGCAAAAATGCGGATGGCGGTACCGGGGAAAACGCGACTGCGGACTGAGCAATCCTCCCGGCAAGATCTCACTCCCGGAACGGAACAGGTCATGTTCATGCACGGCAGCCGATCCGCGCCCCGAAACATCCTCACATCGACGCTGGTGACGGCGTTCTCGCTGATGCTGGCAGGATGTGGACGGGAAACCGAAACCAAGGACGCATCTCCGCCGCGGATCGTACGTACAGCGACCGTAGAAAAACGCAAGGTCACAACGCCGCTGACATTCTCCGGACGGGTCGAGGCAGAAGACGAGGTGAATGTCGCATTCCGGATCTCGGGACGATTGTTGAGTAATGACACCAAGATAGGCGACCGGGTCAAGGCCGGCCAGGTGCTGGCACGATTGGAGTCGCAGAATGAACTGAGCACGCTGCGGCAGGCGCAGGCCTCCCTTGCCGCCGCTCAGGGGCAGTTGACCCAGGCGCGCAATCACTTCGATCGTCAGGAGACGCTGTTGGCGCAGGGGTGGACCACGCGCGTCAACTATGATGCCGCAACCCAGGCACGGCAAACCGCGCAATCGCAAGTCGATGCGGCCGAAGCGCAACTGAGTTCTGCGCATGACCTCGTTGGTTTCACCGAACTCAAGGCTGATGCACCCGGCGTGATAACAGCCACAGGTCCGGTCGCCGGCGAGGTCGTCCAGGTCGGGCAGATGATCGCCAGGATCGCACGGCAGGACGGTCGCGATGCGATCTTCGATGTCCCCGCTCAATTGATCAGGTCGGCCTCCACCGATCCAGAGATTACTGTCAGCTTGGCTGACGATCCGTCGATAACGGCGCAAGGGCGCATTCGCGAAGTCGCTGCACAGGCCAGTGCTGTGACCCGAACCTTCGAGGTCAAGGTCGGCCTGACGGATCCGCCAGCCGCGATGCGGTTGGGTGCGTCAGTAATAGGGCGAGTGAGTACCACTGCAGGGCCGATGATCGATATTCCATCTTCCGCGCTGACCAGGATGAACGAGCAGCCCGCCGTATGGGTCGTCGACCCGGCCACCGCCACGGTCGCGGTGCGCAATGTGGACGTGCTGCGATTCGATGAAGCGCAGGCCATCATTTCCCAGGGGCTCGACATCGGCGAAATAGTTGTCACCGCCGGCGTTCAGGCGTTGCATCCGGGTCAGAAGGTCCGGATTCTTGGATCCGAGCCATGAGCGGAATTAATCTTTCCGACTGGGCTCTGAAACACCGTTCGCTGGTCGTCTATATGATGATGATTGCGGTGGTCGGGGGAGCGCTGTCCTATTTCCGGTTGGGGCGCAACGAAGATCCCGCCTTCATCATCAAGACCATGGTCGTCCAGGCCGCGTGGCCCGGCGCAACTGTGGAAGAGACGATGAAGCAGGTGACTGAGCGCCTCGAACGTCACTTGCAGGAAACGCCGCATCTGGACTTCCTGCGGAGCTTCACAAGGGCCGGTGTCGCGACCGTCTTTGTAAATCTGAAGGGGAGCGCGAATGCGAAACAGGTGGCCGACACCTGGTACCACGTACGAAAGACGATCGGAGACATGCGCCATACACTACCCGCAGGCGTGATCGGGCCGGGGTTTAATGACGAATTCGGTGATACATTCGGCATCATCTATGGCTTTACCAGTGACGGCTTCACTCAGCGTGAGTTGCGCGATCGGGTCGAAGACATCCGCTCAAGGCTGCTTCTCGTACCTGACGTGTCAAAGATTGAGCTTCTGGGCGAACAGGATGAAGTGATCTTCGTCGAGTTCTCCACGAAGGAGCTCGCGGCCCTCGGAATTGATCGGTCCGCTCTTATTGCGGCGCTCCAGTCGCAAAACATCGTGCGTCCGGCAGGAACGATTCAGACCGGCTTGGAAAGCATCTCGATTCGGGTATCAGGCAGCTTCCAGTCGGAGCAGGACATCGCCAACATCAATTTTTCCGCCGGCGGCCGCATGCTTCGCCTAAGCGATATTGCGCAGGTGCGACGCGGCTACACGGATCCGCCCCAGCCGATGTTTCGGATCAATGGCAAACCGGCAATAGGCCTTGCAATCGCCATGCGGGATGGCGGCGACATTCTCGCGCTCGGCGCCAATATTAGAAAGGCAATGGCGCAAATCACCGCGGATCTCCCCATTGGAATTGAGCCCAGCCTGGTCGCGGACCAGCCCGTTGTCGTCGACCAGGCGATCCGCGAGTTTACGGTCTCGCTGATGCAGGCGATCGGCATCATCATGGTGGTGAGTTTCATCAGCCTGGGCGTACGACCCGGCCTGATCATCGCGCTGGCCATACCGTTCACGCTGGCGATCGTGTTTCCGATCATGGGACTTCTCAGCATCGATATGCAGCGAATATCGCTTGGCGCGCTGATCATTGCGCTCGCATTGCTGGTCGACGATGCGATGACCACGACCGATGCGACGCTCAGTCGGCTCGCAGAGGGCGCCAGTAAGATCGAGGCGGCAACTTTCGCATATCGGACCCATGCAATGGCGATGCTCGCGGGCACGCTGGTGACGATAGCGGGCTTTATACCGGTCGGCTTTGCCGCGAGTTCCGCCGGTGAATACACGTTCTCGCTCTTCGCCGTGGTCACGATCGCACTGCTGGTTTCCTGGTTCGTTGCGGTCATTTTCACGCCACTGCTCGGAGCAGCGATCCTTGTTCCACCGAAGCAGACAAGTACGGCGGATCCGGGCAGGATCTTCCGCATGTATCGGAGTTTCCTGACTTTCGCGATGCGCGCGAAATGGCTGACGATCGCGATCTCCTTGGCGCTCTTCGTCTGTTCGGTGCTTGCGCTGCCGCTCATCCCGCGACAATTCTTTCCATCGTCGGACCGTCCCGAATTGCTCGTGGACCTGAGCTTGCCGCAGAACTCGTCAATCCACGCGAGCGAGGCTGCGGCAAAGCGCCTGGATGCTGCCCTTTCGACCGATGCCGATGTGGCGCGGTGGAGCACCTATGTCGGGCGCGGCGCCATCCGCTTCTATTTGCCCCTTAATGTTCAGCTCCCGAACGATTTCTTCACGCAGGCCGTGGTGATCGCCAAGGATGTCGCTGCACGCGAGCGCCTGCATTCCAAGCTCGAAAAGCTGCTCGCGCAGGAGTTTCCTAACGCGATTGCGTTCGTTTCTCCGCTTGAGCTCGGACCGCCGGTTGGATGGCCGGTGCAGTATCGGGTCAGTGGGCCCGACGTGGAGCGGGTGCGCGAAATCGCGCTCAAAGTCGGACAGATCGTAGCCTCCAGTCCGGACACCAAACAGGTGAATTTCGATTGGATGGAACCCAATCGCCAAGTGCGTATTCGCGTGGACCAGAACGAGGCTCGCCTTCTCGGCCTCAGTTCGCAAGCGATCGCGACAGTCCTGAATACGGTCATATCCGGCACACCCATTACCCAGGTTCGCGACGATATCTATCTGGTCAATGTGGTGGCGCGCGCGACCAACGAGCAGAGGGGCTCGCTGGACGGTCTGCGCAACTTGCAGGTGGCGCTGCCGGGTGGGCAGACTGTTCCTCTCAGCCAGTTCGCCTCCTTCGAATATGACCAGGAGTTTCCGCTCGTCTGGCGGCGCGACCGCATTCCGACCCTGACGGTTCAGGCTGCCATTGCCGGTGACAAGCTGCCGGAGAGCGTGGTTACGTCGCTCTCGATGGCGATCGAGAACTTCAGAAAAAGCCTTCCTTCGGGGTACAGCGTCGTCGTGGGTGGCACCGTGGAGGAAAGTCAGAAGTCGCAGGCGTCTGTGCTGGCGGTGGTGCCGGTGATGCTGTTCGTCATGTTTACCGTCCTCATGGTGCAGCTCCAGAGCTTTCCGAGACTGTTCATGGTGCTCAGCGTGGCGCCGCTCGGCCTTATCGGCGTGGTTGCAGCGTTGATGCTGTCCGGCAGGCCCCTGGGTTTTGTCGCCATTCTCGGCGTACTCGCGCTGCTCGGCATGATCAGCAAGAACGCGGTCATTCTGATCGGTCAGATCGACGCCGAACGCGCTTTGGGCAAGACGGCCTGGGACGCTGCGGTGGATGCCAGCAGCTCCCGTTTTCGGCCGATCATGTTGACGGCCATATCGACTGTTCTCGGGATGATTCCAATCGCGCCAACAGTATTCTGGGGACCGATGGCATTCGCGATCATGGGCGGACTCCTGGTCGCCACCGTTCTGACGCTGGTCTTCCTGCCGACGCTGTATGTAGCCTGGTTTGCGCGGGACGAGAAAGAGCAACCGTCCGCGGGATCGCGCCCGGCCTGACGGCCGCTAAAATCGGAGCAGCCAAGGCACCAGCGCCAGGGTCGTTACCATCACGACGACGGTAAAAGGGACACCAATCTTCAAGAAATCGCCGAAACCGTAATTGCCCGGTCCGACCACCAAGGTGTTCACCGGCGAAGACACAGGCGTCATGAAGGCGGCCGAGGCCGCGATGGCGATAGTCATCGCGAAGGGATACGGCGAGGCGCCGATGTCCTTCGCGACAGCGAGCGCTACTGGCGCCATGAGCACCGCGGTCGCCGTATTCGAGATGAACAGGCCAAGCGCAGCCGTGATCACGAAGAGCAGCGCCAACAGGACTCGCGGTGATGCCTCGCCCGCAAGATGCGTCACCGCGTCGGCGGCGAGATCGACGCCACCGGTACGTTGCAGCGCCAGCGAAAAGGGCAGCATGCCGACAATAAGAACCAGGCTCTTCCAGTTGATCGAGGCATAGGCGCTGTTGAAATCCACGCAGCCCAGCAACCCCATCAGCAAGCAGCCGATCAGAACCGCGTGCACGTTCGGCACCACACCGCTGACCATCATACCGACCGTCAAAGCCAGCACCGCCAGAGCCTGAGGTGCGAGGTTCGCGGCCGGCAGAACGTCTTTGTGCTCGGTCGGTAGGTTCAGGACGACAAGATCCGAGAATTCGGATCGCAGCTTGCGGATGTCAGACCAGAAGCCGGTCAGCAGAAGGGTGTCACCGACCTTCAAGGTCTCATCGAGCAGCCCCTGGCTCACAACCTCGCGACCGTGCCGCAACCCCAACACCGTCAATCCCATTTCGCTGCGCACCCGCGCTTGCAAAATGCTCTGGCCAATCAGCTTGGACTCCGCCGGGACGATGACTTCGACCATGCCGATCTCCTGCGAACGATCGGTGAAGTAGCCGCAATCGCCCAAAGGGAGCTTTTCGACCATATAGTCATTCAGCATCCGGTTGGTTTCGGCAGGGGACGCGATGACGTCGAGCAGCAAGATCTGCCCCGCGGCGAGCTCGGTCCTTGCGTTCGGGCGGATCGCCTCGGACCCGAAGCGGCCGGGAAGCTCGATGGCGAGCAAATTCACGCCACTGTTCCGGAGCGGGAGTTCTTCCAGGCGCTTGCCGACCAGTGGCGAGTCAGTCAGCACGCGTACGCGCAAGGCGCGATCGACGAGGCCATACTGCGTCACCCAATCAAGCAAGTTCGGCTGACGGAGCTCGCCGTCCACACGCTTGGCCGAGACGGGCAGAAACCGCCGCGCGAACAGCATATAAGCAATGCCGAGCGCCAGGAATGTGAGCCCAAAGGGCGTGAAGCTGAAAAAGCCGAAGCCTGCCGCACCCTGGCGGATCAGCTCAGCGTTGACCACGAGATTCGGCGCCGTCGCAACGAGGGTGAGCATGCCACTGATCAGGGCCGCAAAGCTCAAGGGCATCATCAGCTGGCTCGGCGCGGCGCCCGTGTTCTGACAGATGCGCAGCACGACCGGGATGAAGATGGCCACCACGGCGGTCGAACTCATGAATGCACCGAGCCCGCTGACCGCGAGCATCAGCAGCACCAGCATGCGCGTCTCGCTGCTGCCGGCGGTCGCATTCAGCCAGTCGCCGAGGCGACGCGCCACGCCGGTGCGCACCAGCCCTTCTCCGATCACGAAGAGGCCCGCGATCAGCACGATGCTGGGATCACTGAACCCCGCCAGCGCCTCGTTGATGGTAATCACCCCAGTAAATGGCATGATCACGATCATCAGCAGCGCGACCGCATCCATGCGCGGGCGATTGGCCATAAACATCACGATCGCGGCCGCAAGCAGCAGAAGAACCAAAGCAAGATTGGTGTTCATGCGGAAATACCCGGTCGGTTAAGACGCAAACCAATCATCCTGCGCAAACTGCTCATCCTGCGAATGGCCAGAGCATGGGCACGAGAAACGTGCCTACCAGGAAGAACCAGAGCAGCAACGGTAGACCCATCCTCCAGAAATCACCAAATCGATAGCCGCCGGGGCCCTGCACCATGAGGCTCGCTGAGGCGGCGATTGGCGTAAGAAAGGAAGCGGCGGCAGCCACCGCCACAGTCACCAGCGCGGTGCGCGGCGAGACACCGACGGCTTCCGCGGAGGCAATCGCTATCGGAATGACGATGAGTGTCGTCGCTGTGCTGCTGATCAACTGGCCGATTAGCGCCGTGAGCAAAAACAGCCCCGCCAGCAGCGCGTACGGGCTCGCATTGCCGACAATGGCAACGAGTGTATCGGCGATGAGATAGGCTGCACCCGTCTTGTACATGGCGGTCGAGAGCGGGATCAGCGAAGCGACCATGATTAGCACGTTCCAGTTGATCGCCCGATAGGCTCGTTCGATCTTGAGTACGCGCAACAGGATCACCGCGCAGGCCGCCGCCAATCCAGCGACGACTCTTGGCACGACGCCCGTCGCTAGCAGCGTAACCATGACCGCGAGAATGACAATGGCGCGTATGGAGCCGGTGCCCAGGGGCCTGGCCTGGCTGCGGATCATGTCAGGGGCAGCAACGACGAGCACGTTGGGATCTCGCCCGTACTCCTCAAGCGCTTCCCAACGGCCTTGCAGCAACAGCGTGTCACCCGCCGCAAGAACGGTTTCGCCCGGTCCGAGATTCTCGCCGCCGCGTTGAACGCCCAGGATAATCAGATCGCCACTTTCGGTGACCATGCCGGGGAAGACGGTCTCACCGATCAGACGAGAGCGGGGCGGCAGCACCACCTCGGAAAAGCCATGGCTATCGTTGAACAGTGCCTCCCGCATTTTGCCGATCGTCTCCTGGCAGGGCGTCAGTCCATGCTGCTCCGCGAACGCGTCCATCGCCGCCTGCTCACCGCGCATGATGAGCCGATCGCCTTCCACGAGAGAATGTTGCCACGAGATGCTGTTCTGGCGGCGAGGGCGAATAGCGATGAAGCTGAGTTCCGGGTGGTTCTCGCGCTCCAGCCGCGATTCCAGCACTGCCTGCAACGTGCCGCGATAGGGCGAGGCGGCGGTGATCTCGAGCTGGTACACCTGGTCAAACAGCTTGTATTGCTCGGTCAGCATGCGCGAATGGTGGCTCAGATCCTCCGGCATTTCCCGGCTAGTGCGCACCGGCAGCAGCGTATCGCCGAAAAGAATCACGATGGCCACGGTACCTGCCAGGAGCGGTACGCCGATCACCGTCATCTCGAAAAAGCCGAAGGGCGCGAGACCGACATCGCTCGCCGCGTCGGAAAGCAGCACGTTCACAAGGCTTCCGGTCAGTACCAGCATCGAACCCGAATAGGAGGCGAAGGCGAGAGGCATCATGAGTTGCGCAGGCGGCCGCTTGAGCCGGACGGAGACGATCACCAGCATGGGCAGCAGGGCAGCCACTGCGCCACCCGAGCCGATCAGCGCCGTGAGAAAGGCCACGAGCAACATCGACAGCACCAACAGGCGTGTCCGGCTTTCGCCGGCGTAACGGATCAGCACCTGGCCTGCCCACGTGGTGACGCCGGACGAATCCAGGCCGGCACTCACCACGAAGAGCGAAGCAATGAAGAGTATCGTGGCGTCGCCGAAGCCTGCCAGCGCCTCGGAGAGCTCCAGAATGCCGGTCGCGTAAAGCACGAGTGTCGCACTTAGCGCCACGACCGCGACTGGCACCCAGTTCGAGACGAACAGCAGCACCATCGTGGCGATGATGGCGAAGGTAATGATTATATGCGGCGTCATCGCACCTCGCGAGGGCGGTCTGGCCCGGAGCCAGCGCTGCGTGCCCGTGCCGCTCTACCGCGACAGCGCTTCCAGAATACGTGCCCAGGAGCGGATGCCCTTATGGAAGCTCTTGAGATTGTACTTCTCGTTCGGGCTGTGGATGCGGTCATCCTCGAGGCCGAAGCCCGCAAGCACCACGTCCATGCCCAGCGATTGTTTGAGCTGATGGGTCACGGGAATGGAGCCGCCACCGCCGATGAAGACTGCGGGCTTGCCCCATTCGGCCGTCAGTGCGTCGCGCGCCTTGCCGAAGGCCGGGGCCTCGATCGGGAAGCGGATCGCCTGACCCGCGCCATGCTCCAGGAATTCCACACGGCAATCGGCCGGGACGCGTGCATGCACATGCTCCCGGAAGGCTTTGCGGATGGCATGGGGGTCCTGATCGAAAACCAGGCGGAAAGACACCTTTGCCGATGCCATGGCGGGAATCACGGTCTTGAATCCGGCCCCCTGGTAGCCGCCGCCCATGCCGTTGATTTCGCAGGTCGGGCGCGACCAGACCATCTCCAGCGCGTCGCGGCCCTTCTCGCCGGCGGGAATCGAAAGCCCGATGCCGCCGAGGAAGGACTTTGCGCTGAAGTTCAGGCTGTCCCATTGCTCGCGCAGCGCCTTGGGAAGTTCCGGTACGCCGTCATAGAAGCCGCGCAGCGTGACGCGTCCGTTGTCGTCGTGCAGGTCAGAGAGGATGCGGGCGAGGATGCGGTTCGGATTGGCCGCGGCCGAACCATAGAAGCCCGAGTGCAGGTCGCGGTCGGCGGCGTGTATGATGACCTCTTCACCGCAGAGTCCGCGCAGCATAGTCTGGATCGCCGGCGTCTCGTGGTCCCACATGTTGGTGTCGCAGATCAGGCCGATATCTGCGCGCAGCTCCGCGGCATGGGCATCGAGAAAGCCGGGCAGGTTCACGCCACCGGATTCCTCTTCGCCCTCCAGCAGGATCGAAACCGGAATCGGCAGTTTGCCGGTGACCGCCTTCCAGGCGCGGCAGGCCTCGACAAAGGCCATGAGTTGGCCTTTGTCGTCGGCGGAGCCGCGGCCAGTGATGATCTTCGCGCCATCGGGCATCGTCTGGATAGACGGGTCAAAGGGATCGCGATCCCAGAGCTCGAGAGGATCGACCGGCTGCACATCGTAATGACCGTAGAACAGCGCCGAGGGGCCGGGCACGTTGCGGTCATGCGCCACGACCATCGGGTGCCCCGGTGTCGGGCGCACCGAGGCGTCGAAGCCAATGCTCTTGAGGTCGGCCACGTGCCATTCGGCATTGGCCATACATTCGGCCTTGTAAACCGGATCGGTCGAAATCGACTTGATGCGCAGGATCGCGAACAGACGCTCGAGAGCCGCATCGAGATTTGCGTCGACGTTGGACAGGACATCATCGAGCTTGGTCATGGAGCCCTCCGGAGGGTCTTCTGAGCCGTTGGTCAGTACGCGTGGGCGCGATCGCCACATTGTCCGTCGTCGCGAACGCTGTTCTTTGCCACGAGGTTACGATTGCTGTTCGTTCCTTCCGCGCTTACGCGGCGCCGGGTCGGGAATTTCGCCTGGCAGGAAATTGGGCAGCTTCCCTGCCGGGAAAATCGCAAGCAAGGCAACGCCAGCCATGATGATGAGGCCAATTTTCAAAGCGCGCAATCGCACGACAGTGTTGACGCGCACCGCTTCCGCCACTTGAGCCGGAGAGGCCGTGGTTTGCTCCATCACGCTCTGCAGCCGGTCATTGCTGATGAAGGTGATGTTATCCAGGTCCAGCTGCCCCTGTATCTCAGGCGGCAATTTTGGATTTTCGGCGATGGTCCGTAAAACAGCCGCGCTTAACAGGCCGACGAGGAGTGCCCCGGCCACCGCTGTGCCGACGGCCGCGGCGAGATTGTTGGTCGTGCCGCGCAGCGAGCCGACGTCGCCCGCGAGCTCTTTCGGCGAAGCCGTGACCAGCACGTTGAACAGCAGTGTGACCAGCGATCCCTGTCCAATGCCGAAAATCACCAGCCCAAGGAGAACCGGGACGGCGCTCCAATCATTCCTCACGACAAAGGCGAGCCAAAGGAGCGCCACAGTGCAGAGTATGAAGCCATAGCGTCCGATCTGCCTCGGCGTGAACCGACCATAGAATCGCACGATCAGCATCGCAGCGAAGAAGACGGTGAGGTTGAAGGGCATCATGGCGATTGTTGTCGCCAGCGGCGTGCGCCCCTGCACGATCTGGATGTATAATGGAACCGAGAAATTGAGCATTGCTTCCAGCGCTACGACAGCAAACATCGCATACACCGCCGCCCGCTCCTGCGGGGAGTCGATCACCTCGAGCGCAAGAAGCGGCGTCTTCCCCGCAGCCTGCTGTCTGTGGGTCCAACTCAGAAAGCCCTGACCGAGCACGATACCCATCACGATCATGATCGGGGCGGGAGATACGCCAAAGAAGTCGAATGGCGCATTGGGCCCCGCCAATCCCAGCCCCCACCGATTGAGGTTGTTGAAACCGAAGCTGATCAGAATGATGGCTGCGGCAGCGAGAATGACGCCTACGAAATCGATCCGGACCTCCGGACGCGCCTCATCGGGCTTGAGACGAAAGCTCAAAAGGAAAACCACAGCCGACACGGCGATCAGAATCCCGAACGCAGGGCGCCATCCGATGAATGTGCCTAGAGTACCGCCGATGACAAACGCCAGAACGCCCGCAGCGGCGCGCGCGGAACCCAATGCGCCAACGGCTGTTGCCTGCTGCCGCCCCTTGTAGTTTTCCGCGATAAGCGCGACCAACGACGGTACGATCACCGCACCAGCCGCGCCGGACAAGGATTGCGCAGTAATCATGAGATCCGCGTTTGGACTGAACGTCATCAACACCTGCGCGGCGCCGAACACGGCAACGGCAACGCGGAATACGTGCGTCGCTCCGTAGCGCTGTGTCAGCTTCGCACCGAGCATGACGAAGCCGGCAACAAGCATCGAATAAGCCACGATACCGCTGGCGACAGTCGTGGGCGGAACGCCAAAACTGTTGACCATCCCTCCCAGCGCTACTGGCAAGGAGGCGACGTTGAAAGACATGATCATCTGGCCGAGGGCGATGGTGATCATCGGCACCCAGGATGCATTCTCTTCCTCAACGGAGTGAACCGTCGTCGCAGATGCCATCGTCATGGCGTGTCCCCTGTCATTTTTTCTGAAGTCCAGCCACAGTCAGTGCGGGCTGAATCTCCGACAATTGCAAACCTACGCTTCCGGGTTGGACATGAATAAATCCATGCCCAACCGCTGCGACAGATACTTCGCTACAAGCTGTCCCTTGACGCTGTTTCCGGCGCTGTCGAGCGGCGGCGCAAAAGTCCCCAGACCGCCCTTTCCCGGGGAGACCGTGACGATCCCGCCGCCGATGCCGCTCTTGCCGGGGAGCCCGACATCGTAAAGCCAATCGCCTGATGTCTCGTACATTCCGGCAGTGGTCATGACGGCCAGTGCGTAGTGGCAGACCGACGGATCGACCACGCGAACTTTCGTGATGGGGTTCACGCCACCGTCCGCCAAAGTCGCACCCATCACCGCCAGATCCTTGGCACTCACATTCAGCGCGCATTGTCTGGTGTAGAGATCTGTCGCCTCTGCCGGATCACAGTAAATCCGTTCGAAACTCTGGAGCAGGCGGGCGATGCTCTGGTTTCGGAAGTTGGTCTCCGTCGCCGAGGCATAAACCTCGTCGTTAAGCGCAAGCGGACGTCCGGCGAACTGTGACAATCCGTCGTAGATAAACTTCCATTTCGCATCAGCCGTCGCCCCCGGGACGAGGCTTGTCGTCGCAATCGCGCCCGCATTCACCATCGGATTTGTGCGGCCATCGGGGTTGCGTTCGACGGCAGCGAGCGAGTTGAACGGAAGTCCGGTCGCGTTCGCTCCAAGCTTCTGGCGTGCCTGCGCCGCGCCGAGGACCTGACAGACCAATGCAAAGATGAACGGCTTGGAAACGCTCATGATCGAGAATTCGTATTCGGCCGCCCCTACGGCATAGACCGCGCCGTTGGTGCCGACCACGCAAACGCCGAACAGGTCGCTCGGCACCTCGGCGAGCGCGGGATATACTTGAGAGTTCTTGCCGTCTGTATTTGATTTGTAGCGCGCGTACACCTCGTCGATCAGCGAGATGACTTCAGCTTCGGCTGGCAAGTGTCCGGTTGATACGTAGGAATAGTTGTTGTCGGCATCGGCGTTCGCATTCATAGCGCGTTCCAAGCCTCCATAATGAGAAGCACCGAGGGAGCCCCGACATGTGTCGGGTCAAACGCTCCTCACTCGCCGTTTTCGTTCACTGCCTTTAGCGAGGCCCAACGGACCGTCATCTAACGTTGATTTTCCTTGGTGAACAATCAGGCCATTTACCCGGACATCTCGGGGTTTTTCCGGGTTAGGGCTGCCTTGCGCCTCACAATCCCCAAGGCAAGCCCAGCAGGTACCAGACAACGAACAGCACGGTCCAAATGATGGCCATCCAGAGAGTGTACGGCAACATCAGCGCGACAACCGTCCCGACGCCCGCTTTCTTGTCGTAAATCTGGGCAAATCCGACCACCATGGCAAAGTAGGCATTGAGCGGGGTAATCGCGTTGATCGGCGAGTCACCGACGCGGTAGGCAGCCAGGACGGCCGCGGGATCAACGTTAAGCTGCACGAACACCGGCACGAAGACCGGCGCGAAGATGGCCCATTTGGCAATCGCCGGCGTGAACACGAAGTCCAGGATCATGACGACAATGATGAAGCCAACCAGCAGCCACAGCGTGCCGATATTCGCGCTCTTCAAGACATCGGCCATCGTCAGGGCCATCAACGTCGGAATGTTGCTATAGTTGAAGTAGTCGACGAACTGGCTGATGACGACGAAGAGGAGGATGGTGCCGCTCAGCGAAGCCACCGCCTTGGTCATGGCCGCGATGACGGCCGTGGAGCTATTCACCGTTCTCGCGCCGATGCCGTATGCGATCCCGGTTGCAAGGAACAGCACCATGATAACCCCGATCAGGCCGTTCATGAATGGTGAATTGCCGATCAGGACGCCCGTGGTCGGATTGCGCAGGGGCGCGCCCGACGGAACCGTTAACAGAAGGAACAGGATCACGACCCCGAGCAGCGCAAAGCCGCTGTACCTCAGCCCACGCGACTCGTCGGCGGAAAGCTGCCCTCCGTTCGCCTCCGGCTGAGTGTTGGCGGTCTTCTCGGCCTGGTAAGCGCCCAGCCGTGGCTCGATGATCCGGTTGTTGATGAGCGCGATGACGATGGTCAGGACAACAACGGAGGCGATCGAGAACGAGACGTTGGCGGTCAGATCCAGCGACGTGGTGGGGTTGACCATGTGGATTGCGTCGTTGGTGATTTCCGTCAGAACGGCATCAAGCGGCTTGATGATCATGTTCACGGTGAATGCACCGGCGACTGCGGCAAATCCCACAGCGAGCCCGGCGAGAGGATGCCGGCCAACGCTCAAGAAGGCGGCGCCGGCCAACGGGATCAACACCACATAGCCGGCGTCTGCGGCAATGCTGGACAAGATGCCGACGAACGCGACGATGTAAACGAGTGCCCAACTCGGAGAGACGGCCACGAGTTTTCTGATCAACGCGTTGATCAGGCCGGCTTCCTCGGCGACGCCGACGCCCATCATGGCGACGATCAACAGCCCAACCGCGGTGAAACCCATGAGGTTTGGCACGAGCCGGGTGTAAATATGACGAATTCCATCCGCCGTCAGCAGGCTATTGGCGGCAGAGGTCGCGGTCTCGATCTTGTGAGTATCCGGGTTGATGACCTGATAGGTGACGCTTGCCCCCAACATGTAGAGTAAGTGAGACAGCACCAACACGATGGCGATGAGGATCAGAAATATCACGACCGGGTGCGGGACGCTGTTTCCGACACGTTCGACAGTGTCGAGGGCTCTTTGCGTCATCGTCTTCGATGGCGGCGTGTTCGTGGCGTCACTGCGCGCGCTCATGTCGGAAATCCTCCCCCGCTCCATTAGCGACGGCTGGAGCAGCGCTGGTACCATGATGATCGATGCTATGAGAACAGCGAGGAAGGATCGGACGCCAATGCGCGCTCGAAACCGCTGATCTCGTAATCAACGCGACGACCCCGCTACTCCTCTGACGAAGATGCCAGCGTCATCGCCGCGAGTGCGGCGACGATCTGAAAGGACCATGGGAGACACGGAGGCCTCTCGGGAGAGGATTGCTCATCCTTTCGCGATCTGTCCGTTCATACGCTGCCTTACGAACAATCAATAAGACGCATCAAAATCCGGCTGAATACCGAATGCGCCTAGATTGTTCCGGGGCAATTACCGACCCGAACGAACGTCTGTGTCAGCAAGGCTTCCATGTCTGCCTGCGAAGCAACAAGGCTGTCTTCAGAACCGCACAGTGGCCGAGCCAAGGATGCGATTGGCGGTACCAGAGCCGGTGCTGACCGGGGCTGTTGCTGCGGTGCCGCCGTACACGTCCCGATGGGAGTAGACATATTCAAGACCGACGTCGAGCCATCCGGTCCCGACGCTGTTGCCGCGAAGCTCGGCGAACGGGCTCCAGATCAAATTGACGATCCCCTGCTGCATGGTGCTGTTCAACGACGTCGCCGAGGCAGATCCCGGCACGAACAATTGCGCATAGGACGGATATTGCTGCCATGCGTAGGAGTAGACGAAATTGCTGCGCAATTGCGGTGTCCAGAAGCGGCGGTAGCCTGCGCTCGCGCCATAGGTCGGCAGGGCGTCGAGGCTGGGATCGACAACGCCGGGCAGACCGATGTTGGACAGCGCATCCTGGCCGAAGGTATTGGCGCCGAAATAGCGCCCGATGCCTTGGCCGTAATAGGCCATGCCAACCAGCTCGTCCGGACCGAAAGCTGGTGACAGCCATCGCATTGGGAAGCGACCGCTACCTGCGACACCCCAACCGGCGGTATTGCGCTCGACCGCTGGCGGCGCCGCCGCCGTACCAGCCGTGCGGATGGTGAGATCGCGCAGCAGGCCGCGCAGGTCGAGGCCCAGGCCATCGTTCCGGTATTCGAGCCGGCCGAGTAGATCGGGCACGGAGGCAAATGACGGACTCAATCCACCAAAGCCAGCCGGGGTGCTGATCTGCGTGAATACGCCTGCCGCGGACGTGTACTGCGTATCCGGCATCTCGATCGAAACGTGCCCGGTCAATCCCGGAGCCAATGTCGCGGTCGCCCGAACCTGCGCCTGGCGCACGAATGACTGGTTGAGATTGGTCGAGAAGTTCACGGTTTCATAGACGCCCTCGTTCCACAGGCTGTTCGCCCAGCCGACCAGGACACGAAACTGTTCGCTGCCGACCTCGCCCCAGGCCTGACGGAGCCGAAAGACCGCATTGGGTGAGGCTGCCGTGCCCCCGCCGAAGTCGCCTTCAAAGCGGGTTTCCAGAGTGCCCCAGGCGGTCGCCGTGCGCGTATCCATACCGATGCGGCTGAACCGGGCGGACAATCCGGTATCGCCTCCCTGGATGTCGGCGGGGCTTCCGGAAAGCGGAATGGTTTGCACTGTCGGCGCATCGGACTGATTGCGGCCATTGAAGTCGTGGTAGCCATTGACGTTCGCGAAACCGTAGAATCGCACCTCGGACTGCGAACCCGGGATGCGCAAGGACAAACCCGGGAGATCGGAACGCAGCGCGTCCTCGCCTTCGCCGTCGAACTGACTGCCCATCGGTTCGGGCGGACGCAGGCCCGGAATGGGCGCCGCCGCGGCTTGTGGAGGGACCGCAGCACTCGCAGTCATGCGCGGCTCAGTCGACGCAACCGGAATCGCAGGCGGCTTTTGCCCGGTGGTCGGTGCGACGACGTCACGACGTGCGGTGGCGGCTTGGGACTTCGAATGCTTATCGCGCGTTTCGAGTTCGTCGACGCGATGGCGCAGCGCGCTGATCAGCTTGTCACCTTCTGTTGCGCGGGCTTGCAGCGCATCGAGACGGCGCATCAACTCTTCCATTGAAGGTTTCTGCTCCTGACTGGCGGGTGTCTGCGCCAAAGACGGACCGGTAAATATTGCGATTGATGCAACGCCGCAAAGCGCTCGGAATGTTCGCACGCAAGCCTCCTGTTGGCACGTTCGGGGCACATCGAGTTTTGCGCTTGATTTCAGCGATCGCAAGCCGGCTCCATCGAAGGTCGAAATTTTCGGCGAGATTGTGCCATTTCGGTTGTACCGCAGCGCGGTTGCATCGCGCTCGGTCGGCTCAACATCATCCTGCAGTGCAGAAAGCGATCTCAGGATAGGGACGGGGGCGTGAAATCGAAATGGCTCACAATCCCACCACTGTGCGCTGCATCCCGTATCGTTGCGTCCGCCATATTTGCGTGGCACGAACTGCATAGTCATATGCCGGAATTCATGCCAGTCATGCGAGGTTTTGGTCTTCGGAGAATACAACCTGCTGGCTGAGGGTAAGATCGAGCGTATAATCCGATCTATCCCCTAGGGCGTTTCCTGTAGTCCGGTGATCGATGCTGGGACGACTGGAGAGGGGAGCTTTCGAGATTGAGCGTTGAGTTCGACCTCGAAAACGACCCGGAAAGTTGGGTGCGTACCGTGAAGCCACACAGTTCTCCTGCTTGCGAGCCGGCGCGTCCCTTTATCGACGATCACCTGATTGGCCAGGACGCAATTGGCGATCGCTCATATTGGACACACTCCGAAGAGCTCCTTTTCGCGGTCCGCCCCTCACGTGGCGGGCGCTTCGTGTACGAGGCAATCAATCAGGCCTTCGAGGCTCTCCTTGGAATGTCGCAGCAGGAGGTCCGAGAGCTGGACGTCTTCGAATGTCTTGCCAAGGAAGACGCCGAGCGTCTCTGTGAAATCCTCCAGGCATGTCTTGCGGAAGGAACCGAGGCCAAAATCCAGCACAGTCTGATGCTCGGCGGCTTGCTGCGGGATGTCGAGACAACCGTTGTTCCGATCCTCCATCCCATGGCCGGCAATGCGGCCCGGTTGATTGGCGGTCATCGGTTACTCCACAAGGAGGGGCTCGACTGTGTGACTGAAGAGGCTGCTTTCCTTCACGGGGACGTCAGCCTGATGTCCATCCGCGAGGACATCCACCAGCGGATCGCATCGGAGCTTCATGATTCGACATGCCAGGAGCTGGTTGCCGCCAGTCTTGGTGTGATGCGTGTCCGCACTTGCCTCGATAACCCGCGCGGCGTCGAGCGGCTTTGCGATGATATCGACGCGTCGATCGACGCGGCACTCAAGGAAATCCGCTCTCTGACCTATCTGCTCCATCCCCAGGATCTGACGGACCGGGGACTCAAGGCGACGATCGAGCAGCATGCCTTGGGGTTTGGTGCACGTACGTCGTTGCGGGTGAGCACGAGGATTCCCACCGCCGTCGATCAGCTACCTTACGCGAGCCAGCTCTCGGTGCTGCGGGTCGTTCAGGAGGCGCTCACGAACATATTCCGCCACGCGAAGGCGACGGAGGTCAGAATCGGCGTCGAGGCAATCGAGGGTCACTTCCATCTGACGATCAGCGACAACGGGCGCGGTTTTCCGGTCGATCACACAAAACGTGGCAACGGTGCGATATCGTCCGGTGTCGGCATTCCCGCCATGAGAGCGAGACTTAAGCAGCTTGGGGGCACGTTCGAGATCCGGTCCAATCCTGCACCGCGACACACCGGCACGACGCTGTGCGCGGTGTTCCCGCATGGTCTCATGACCAAAAGGCGCAGCCGGCGCGCGTCACTGAAATCATAAGCCAGCGTGTGCACGGAATGACGGAGATCAGGGACCCCGAGGGCAGGCAGTCTCTGTCCGTCGGTTCCCGGAGTTCCCTCCACGAAATGAAGGCTGATCGACGATGATCGTGTAGCGGTCCGATTTGGGCTGCGCGCGGGCAAGACCCGTCGATGTCTGATTGGAAACGCCGATGTTTGGTACATCCGCCCGGAGATATCAGGGTTTTGCAGGATAACCCATTGAAGGATAATCGGTAGATTGGCACACTTGACTGCTGGAAATCTCCATCCATTGCCCGACAGGTTCTGGGCCCGCATACGGGAACGACGCCGTGAAACGCATCGTGATTGCGGATGATCATGAAGTCGTACGTTCCGGGCTCCGAGCGATCGTTGAGACCCGCTCAGACTGGATCGTCAGCGGAGAGGCGACCAACGGCGAGCAGGCTGTGGCCGTGGCGGTGGAGACGCGTCCGGACGTCGTGATAGCCGACTATTCGATGCCGCTGATGAACGGACTTGAGGTCAGCCGCCGCCTCAAGTCGATGCACCTGCGCACCGAAGTATTGATCCTGACGATGCACGAGAATGAGGAATTGCTGACTGAAGCCATCCTGGCTGGCGTTCGCGGCTTCCTGTTCAAATCGGACGCCAGTAGGCACCTGATCTTCGCGATCGAGGCCTTGCTCGATGGCAGACCTTACTTCACGGGCGTTCTGTTGGAGAAGTTGCTCCACGAATACCAGGCCGGCAAGCAAAATACGTCCGACATGCTGCTCACCGCGCGCGAGCAGGGCGTTGTCCAGCTTATTGCAGAGGGACACACCAACAAGTCGATCGGCGTCATCCTGAAGCTGAGCGTAAAGACCGTCGAGACCCACCGCGCGTCAGCGATGCGCAAGCTCAGAATGTCATCGACGGCCGAGCTCGTCCGCTACGCCGTTCGCAGGAAGCTCGTCAATCCTTGATGGAGCTTTCAATGCGAGTCGCCGCCTCGCTAGCGATCAGCGACAACGCGTTCTCCCGTTGGAAACGCCGCGATTTTCGCTGGAGCGACAGCGGTGCTGTCAAGGTCCGGACTTGGGCAGACCCGCTCCAGGAGCATCCGGGCATTTCCTTCCAGCGGCCCGAGACTCGAAAGCACGACGTTGATCTCCCGAATTCGACGATACAACGTCGAGCTCGGCACACCTGGCTGACCGGCAGCGCAATGACGGATTATGATCGTCCGACGGACGCCCATTTTCAGCCGCATAAGCTTGGGATGCGACCGGCAAGTCATTGAAACCGCGGCCGACTCTTAATCAGCGGGTCCCAGGTTCGAGCCCTGGTGCGCCCACCAAGCTTTTCAATAGCTTAGGGGTTTGTTACGATCGTCATTCCGACAGACGCGCCGTGGCTATTCCGACAAACCGGCTGTCTTTGTTCTTTCTTCTCGCCGTTTCTTCGTGCCGGAAATTAGCTGTTTCCGTGTGCGCTTTGCCTAGGTCGGCAACTGCCGCGACGGGCGATGGCGGCCGGCGGCTTGAGTTCAGCGTCCGTCAGATCGCTGTCGGCTCCCTCGGTAAAAGCCGCCGTGGCGGAATGATGTAAAGGACAGCTCTTCACGGAGATCGACTGCACGGACGATCTTTTTCACGACCCCGCGCAGGTAGCGAAGATCCTGCTTGGCTGTGATCCAGGGCAGCAGGGTAGGTGACCTCCGGTGCGAATGGTCGCGTCGAAAGACCAAGCCGCACACGGTCGTCTGCTTGATTTCGTCGAGCTCGGCCATCAGCTCCGGGAATAAGGTCTCGCCAGTCTCATCGAACACTGCGAGCAGCAGCTCGCCATTGGTTAACCCCATCGCATGGGTTTTCCGCCGTTGGCCGCGCTCTCCTGAGCAAGTATTGCGATACGCGTGGCGCGCAGGGCCTCGTTTGCCGCAATCTGCAAGGTCTCGCCGCGGGCGAGATGATCAAAGACGAAGCTGGCGGGCGAGGCGCCCACGGGCAGGTCGATTTCGCGCCGGGGTCTCGTCGCCGTCTCGACGAGCAGTCGATTTTCCGCGAACAGAACGTCAGCACGACCCTTTGTCCCGGAGATCCGCATGGCGTAGTCGCCGTGCCGTGGCGATGCTTCGGGCTGGATCCAGTCAACTTCGATCGCGAATTCCGGTCCGCCATCGCAGGCGAGAATAGCACGCCCCAGCGCGGGAAAGTTCGTCGTGCCGGCAGCCGGGGTCGACGAAATCCAGCCGCTGATCGTGCCGCTGGTGTATCCCGTCAACCAAAGGGCCAGATCAATATCGTGGACCGTGAGGTCAGCGAGGATGCCGCCATAAGTTGATGGTTCGAACATCCACGCTGGACGTCGGCTTGGGACCAGCTTGTGCGGCCCGGTTGCAGTGATGGATACAATGTCCCCAAGTTGGCCGCTGTCGATCACGGATCGGAGTGCGAGCGTGACCGGATAAAACCGCTTCTCGAGCAGAAGAGTGAGCAAATTGCGCCCGGCGAGCGTCTCCTCGATAAGCGCAAGCTGGGCCAGGGTCACAGCCATGGGCTTGTCGGCGATCGCGAAGATGCCGCGGCGTAAAAGTTCGACGACGATTGGAGCGCGAAGACCGAATTCGGTGAAGACTGCTGCGGCCCGAACCCGATGCGCATCCAGAAGCGCATTCGGGTCGGCGTAGCCGGGCGTCTTCGTACGTCGTTCGAGCTCGGTGCGCCGCGCTGGGTCATGATCGGCGACGGCCACGACCCTGACGTCGGTTCTGACAGCGATCTCTGACAGCACGTATTCGACATGCGGGTGGGCTGCGCCGATGATGGCGATGTCGAGCATCTCGGAGCTAGCTGGCATGAATGGCCTCCGCTGCGATCTCATTGGGGCTGACGGCGCGACCTTCGGCAGCTGAGCGATAGATGGCGTCAACCAGTCTCGCAGCTTCGAATCCATCCCTGAACGTGCTCGCAGGCGGCCGTTGCTCCCGGACGGCGCGAACGAAGTCGCGCCATTGGGCGATATGTCCGCCGATCCCGATGGCCTTGGGATCGCTGGCGGCACTGCCAACCCCGGCCGCACTTGGCGGCTCCGCAATGCCGGGAAAATCCCAGCGCACGATGCTGTCGTTTGCGAGCTCGCAACTGCCGCGGTCCGTGAACAATCGAAGCATGGCCGGCCGTCCCGGAGGCAGCGCCGTACTCGTCACGATCACGCCGAGCGCGCCGGATGCGAAAGACAGCAGCGCCGCCGTCGTGTCCTCGACGGCGTGTGCGTGTCCGAGCGTCGTCGTCTTGCCTTGAACGCTATCGACGGCTCCGAACAGCCAGAGCATCAGGTCGAGATTGTGAACACCCTGATTGAACACCGAGCCGCCGCCATGCTCCGCTTCGCTGCGCCACGGCTTCTCCGCATAGTAGGCGTCGGAGCGGTACCAATGGATCGCCGCCTCGATCAGGCGCGGCTGTCCAAGATGACCCGCGTCGAGCAGAGCCTTGATCGCCTGGTGCTGCGGTTCGAGACGGCGCTGCGAAACCACACCGCACGTCAGTTGCGAGCGCTCGGCGGCGCGGACCAGGGACGCAGCCTCGGCCGGATCGACGCAGAGCGGCTTCTCGACCAGCACGTGCCGCCCCGCCTCGATCGCAGCAAGCGCGACGTCATGATGCGCGCCGCTCGGGGTGCAGACCACGACCGCGTCGATCCCGGCATTCGCCAGCATCGCCTCGGTGGTCGCGAATGCCGGAACGTCCTCGCCATTCATGCACGCAGCAATCTGCTCAGGCGTGCCGCCGGCGATCGCGGACAAGACGGTCTCGTCGAGCGCCCGTATTGCCCGCGCGTGTGTTTCGCCGATCGCTCCCGGACCGATCAACCCGATGCGAAGCCGGTTCATGTCTCAGTCCTCAAGAGTTGCAACGATAGGGTCGGCCCGCGACATAGACCGTCTCGGGCACGAGAGATTCATCCTCGCCGAGACGGAAGCGCAGCAGATCGGCCGGCGCTCCCACCGTCAGCGCAGGAAGGTTGAACGGGATACGCGGATTGACAGTTGCGAGCCTCAGCGCCTCTGCCAGGGTCAATCCGGCCATGCGTCTTGCCGTGGCTATTCCGAACACGAGGCTGACGGCTGCGCCCGCCAGAAATGATGTGCCGACGACTTCCAGCCGGCCGTTCGCCTTCAACTCGACCTTGCCGCCGATCGGCGCGTCGTAGACTCCGGGTGTGCAACCCGCGAGCGCGGCGGCATCGGACACCAGGATCGCTCGCTCCAGCCCCTTTGCGCGCAGCATGGACTTGAAGGTCTCGGGGGGAAGGTGATGGCCATCGGCGATGAAGCTCGCCCATAGCCTGTCCTCCGCCAGTTGCGACCAGATCGGGTTGGGATGTCGTGGCAGCGTGGCGGCGATGCCATTGCCAAGATGCGTCGACAACATTGCGCCCGCCGCGACGGCGGCGGAGATCTGATCCGGTGCGGCGTTTGTATGGCCGAGGGCAACACGGACGCCGCGCGCATGAAGGCCGCGCACATAGGCGTCCGTTTCCGGCCAATGCGGCGACAACGTCACGAGGCCGACGAGGTTTCCGCAGGCCGCCTGCCACGCATCGAACTCGCCGAGGCTCGGCGGCCTGACATGTTCGGCCGGATGCGCACCGCGCGGACCATCTTCTGGCGCGATGTGCGGGCCTTCAACATGCACGAAGGGCATTGCGTGCTTGAGAAACGGATCGCTATCACGCGCCTGCGCTATGGCGCGCAATGCATCGATGATCGCATTATGCGATGCCGTGATGAGCGTAGGGGCAAAACGCGACACCCCGCTGTTGTGGACGGCCGTGACGAGATCGCGGACCGTCCGGAGATCAGGGCGGCCATTGAGATCGTAGCCTGCAAAGCCGTTCAATTGCAGATCGAACAGGCCGAGCGACAGCCACAGCCCGTCATCGTCACCGCCGGGAACGATGTCCGTGATCCGGCCGTCCTGAATGACGATGGTGCGATTCTGTCCGGTCTCCGGATCGCGGCCCGAAACGCGCGTTGCCGGATCTGTCATGCGCGTACCGGTGTCAGTGAGAGCTGCGGCGGCGTGGAATCCTGGTCGAGATACAGCGCGCAACGTGGGTGCGTGCGGAGCGCGCTCGCCGGGCACTCGGTCCCGATCGGACCATATAGCGATCGTTCGACGGCGGCGCGTTTGGACGCGCCGGGCACGACGCAAAACAGCCGGTCGGCATCCAGGAGCCGGGGAATCGTCAGCGTGATTGCATGTGCCGGAACATCTCCGAGCGTCGGGAAGCACTCATCGTCAACCTGCTGCTGCCGGCACACTGCGTCGAGCTCGACGATCTTGACCGACTTGGTGTCGTGCAGATCGGCGACCGGCGGGTCATTGAAGGCGAGGTGACCGTTCACGCCGATTCCCAGGCAGATGATGTCGATCGGGGCTTCGCCGAGAAGGGCCGCATAGCGTGCTGCTTCCCGCTCCGGATCCGGCTCCTGCCCGATCAGGTGAACCGCGCCGAAAGCGATGCGCGAGAACAAGTGACGCGTCAGCCAAGCCCCGAAGCGCTCCGGCGCATCCGCGGGAAGTCCGAGATATTCGTCCATGTGGAAGGCTGTGACGCGCCGCCAGTCGATATCGCGCTCGCGAGCAAGGGCATCCAGCATCTCCGCCTGGCTCGGTGCCGCCGCGAAGATCATCCGCACGTTGCTCTGCCGTCCGAGGTGGTCGCGGAGCGCCGCAGCGACGTCCGCGGCGGCCGCCCGGCCCATCGCATCCCGCGTCTTAAACGTCGCGATTGAGGGAGTCACCGAAGCCGTCATGCTCATCCATGGTCTGCCGGGCCTGCACTTTACCCTCGAGCGGAGAGAATGTGATGCAACCGGTTGCA
Organism: Bradyrhizobium sp. MI1.7; assembly: GCF_055811795.1. Taxonomy (NCBI): domain Bacteria; kingdom Pseudomonadati; phylum Pseudomonadota; class Alphaproteobacteria; order Hyphomicrobiales; family Nitrobacteraceae; genus Bradyrhizobium; species Bradyrhizobium sp. MI1.7. Next base: position 20,896 of record NZ_JBVVPO010000035.1, on the reverse strand, counting down.
TGTCAAGCTTGCGCCCCGGGCCCGGCCGGGGCATGTCTAGGTGAAGGCGATGCAGAGGAGGCGGCCTGCGGTGAAACGCGATTCCGATAGCGGCGGGGAGGGACGTCCATCGGTCGTGCCGACGATCAGTCAGGTCGCGAAGGCCTCCGGGGTTTCGCGTGCCACCGTATCGCGCGCCTTCTCGCGGCCGGAGATGCTGACCGAGGAGACCGTCCGGCGCGTCAAGGAAGTCGCGGGCAAGCTCGGTTATGTGCCGAACCAGGTCGCGCGTGCGCTTTCGACCGGACGCCACGGCAACGTCGCGCTCATCGTCTCGGATGTCGCGAACCCGTTCTTTCCACCGCTGATCAGGGCGGCGCAACTGCGCGCCGACCAGGCCGGGCTGTGCGTCTTCCTCGGCAATTCGGACGAGGATCCCGTGCGTGAGGAGTTGCTGGTCGGCCGCTTCATCGGCCAGGTGGAGGGGCTGGTCCTCGCCTCGTCGCGCCTGGACGAGGAGCATATCCGCCGTCATGCGACGCGCCGGCCGCTGGTGCTCATCAATCGCGATATCGAAGGCATTACGCGGGTCCTGATCGACACCGCGCCGGGTGTGGCGGCTGCGATCGCACATCTGGCCGAGCTGGGGCACCGGCACATCGCCTATGTCAGCGGCCCCACGACGTCGTGGTCGAACCAGCAACGGCGCAATGCCGTCCGGCGCGAGGCGGAGAAGCGCGGGCTCAAGGTGATCGCCGTGCCCGCGCGTCCACCCTCCTACGACACCGGCCGGCTGGCGGCCACCCAGATCGTCGCCAGCGGCGTCACCGCGGCGATCGCGTTCGACGACCTTGTCGCTCAAGGCCTGATGGCAGGGTTAGCTGCGCTCGGTGTCGAGGTGCCCAAATCGTTCAGTGTCGTCGGCTGTGACGACGTCCTCGGCGAAACAACCTATCCGCCGCTCACCACCGTGGGGGGGGGCGGCGCCCCCCCCCGCGCGGGGGGGGGGGGGGGGGGGGGGGGGCCCGGGGGGGGGGGGGGGGGGGGGGGGGGAGGGCCCCCCCCCCCACCCCCCCCCCCCCCCCGCCCGGGGGGCGGGCGCCCCCCCCCCCCGCCGGCGATGTCGCGGTCGGCCTGTTGCTCAGCCAGATGAATGGCGGCGTGTCGGGCGAGATTCGCCACAAGCTGAATTCCCATCTCGTCATTCGCGCCTCGACCGGTCCGGCCCCTTTGAAGCGGCGAGGCCGCTGACGATTTCATCAAGGGCCTTCGAAAGCGGCAACGGATCGCAATTGACACGCAACCGGTTGCATGCGAGCTTTTTCGCAGGATTTGTCCCATTCCGTATTGCGAGAATGACCCTCATGATGAGACCCGTCGGCAGGTTCGGCTACATCACGCGTCCCGAGGACAACATTCGCCCGGCGAATTCGGGGCGTCGGTCATGGATGTCGGCCGCGCTGTCGCTGGCGCTCGCTGTCGCCGTGCCGGCGTTTGCGTCTCCTGCTTCGGCGGAGAAGCTGACCATCTGGAGCGGGTGGCCTGATCTGGCTCCGTTCTACAAGCGCGTCGGCGACCAGCTGAAGAGCAAATACCCGGATCTCGAAATCAGCGTTGAGTCCATTGCGCTACGCGAGCACGAGAAGCGGCTGGCACTGTCGCTTCCATCGGGCGCGGCCGGGGACGTCATCGAGATGGAGGTCGAGGCGGCACGGTATCTCGAGGCCGGCCTCATCCCGGAGCCGCCGGCGTCGATCGTCGATTTCGTCAAAGCCAATTACGACATGACGCGCGTGAAGACCGCCATGTACGAGGGCAAGATCTTCGGTGTGCCGTTATTCCAGGGGCAGGGCGCGCTGTTCTACAACACCGAGATGTTCGCCAGGGCCGGCCTCGACGGTCCGCCCAAGACCATGGCCGACTACACCGCTTATGCGCAGAAGCTCGCGCAGCGCGATGCCTCCGGCGTGCCGACGGTGAGCGGATGGAGCTTGCGTCTCAGCGGCGGCGGCTCGGGCATCGCGGAGAAGTACTGGACCATTCTCTATAATCACGGCGGGACGCTGCTCGAGGAGAAGGGCGGAAAATGGCGCGCCGCCTATGCGAACGCAGCCGGCCGCGCCGCACTCAAGCAGTATCTCGACAACGTCGTGGTCTACCGTACCGTGACGCCCGAGATGAAGGCGGATGCGGAGGCCTTCGAGCTCGGCCAGACCGCGATGTTCATCCGGGAATCCTGGGTGATCGGCGACGTCGCCAAGAAGGCGCCCAATCTCAAATACGCCACGGCTCCACTGCCCAAGGGCACGCTGATGGTCCCGGTCGATCTCTACGTGCCGAACAAGGGACCCAAGAGCCAGATCGCCTGGGATTTCGTGCAAAAGGCCAACGAGCCGGAAAATCTGCTCTGGCTGCTCGAGAACACGGCCTGGGTCCCGAACCGCAAAGGCCTCGACTACTCCGCCGTGCTCAAGAAAATCCCGCAGCTCGACGCCTTCGTCAACACGCCGCCCGGCCACGTCTTCTTCACGGTCCCGGCGATCAGCCCTGCCAGCGAAATCCTCACCCGGCTCGCGGCGCGGCTGGAGAAGGCGTTCACCGACAAATCGCTGGCCGGCAACGACGCCGCGATCGATGCTTTCCTGAAGGCCGCGGCTGAGGAGAGCGACAAGATCCTGGCCCGGGAAGACCTGCTGGCCAAACCCTAGACTCCATCGACAAGGACCCACTCAATCCAGGCGCCGGCGGCTGACCGGCGCTTGCCGGAGGATATATGCGCACCACGCCGAAATGGCTGTTTCCAGTTCTGGCGTTGCTTCCGGTCCTAGGCCTCTATGGCTGTATCCGCGTCTATCCGATCATCGAGACGCTGCGGCTCAGCCTCTTCCAGTGGAATATCATCTCGCGGCGCAAGCCGTTCGTCGGTTTCGCCAACTTCGTCGAGCTGGCGAGCGACCCGCTGTTTCTCGAAGCGATCTTCAACACCACCATCATCGCCTTTAGCGTCGTAGCGATCACCATCCCCGTCGCGCTTGCGCTCGCCGCCTTGATCAACACCCGGCAGGGGCTGCGGCGCAGCGGCGTCTATGAGGCCTCGGTCTTCCTGCCGCACGTCGTCTCGCTGGTTCCGGCCGCGATGGCCTGGAAATGGATTTTCGACGCCCGGCTCGGACCGCTCAACGCCCTGATCGGCCTTGTCGGGATTCCGGCCCAGTCGTGGCTGTTCGACCCTGTCCTGTCGCTGGTGTGCCTGATCGTTCTCTGCTCCTGGCAGGCGATCGGCTATGCCGTCTTGATCTTCCTGGTCGGACTGAAGAACGTCCCGGAGGCGCTCTACGAGGCCGCGCGCCTCGACGGCGCCTCGTCGTTTCAGGCCTTCCGTCACATCGCCGTGCCGCTGCTAAAGCCTGTCATGCTGTACGTGTCGGTCATCACGCTGATCTCGTCCTACAACATCTATGCGCAGGCCTTCGTGCTGGCATCGGATGTCCAGGGTGCGCCGGGGCGTCTCGTCCGAGTCCTCGTCCTCGACATGCTTGAAAACAGCTTTCGTAACTACCGGGTCGGCTACGCTGCTGCCGAAGCCGTCGTACTGCTCGTCATCGTCCTCATTTTGACCAGCGCGCAGTTCAGGCTGTTCCGCGACAGGAGTCGCGCATGAGCGAGCACGAACGCGAGCATCCGTCCGTCGTTGGTCAGAACGGTGCCGTCGGCCTCGTGATCGACGCCGTTCTTGGCGTCGTCAGCCTGATGATGCTCCTGCCGCTGGTCTTCCTGATCAGCAACGCGTTCAAGACGCCGCCGGAGCTGCTGGCGTGGCCGCCGACCGTCATCCCGCACCAGCCGACGCTGGAGAACATCGTCAGCGTCCTGCGCGAAACGCCGCTGTTTCGCTGGATCGGCAACTCGCTGATCTTCGCGACACTCTCGACCGCGAGCATCGTCTCCACATCGGCGATCGCAGGTTATGTGCTCGGCAAGTTCGATCTACCGGGGATCCCGGTCATCTTCGGCGTGATCATCGCGACGGCGGTCGTTCCCTTCGAAGTCTACATGATCCCGCTCTATCTCAACGTCCAGTCCGCCGGCCTGTTGAACACCTGGCCCGGGCTCCTGGTCGGCTATCTCATCATGAGTTTCGGCATCTTCCTGGTGCGGCAATATGTGATGACGTCGATCCCTGACGAGCTGCTGGAGGCTGCCCGGGTGGATGGCGCGGGGGAGCTCTGGATCTTCCTGCGGATCGTGCTGCCGCTGATGCGCGGCCCGTTGGGCGCTCTTGCCGTGCTGGCGTTCTTTCAGGCCTGGACTGCCTTCGCGTGGCCGCTCGTCGTCATGACCAACAAGGAAACCTATACGCTCGAGGTTGGGCTCGCCTTGTTTCAGACCGGCTTCACCGTGGACATCGGTCGCCTCAGCGCGGCCGCGGCGCTGGCGCTGGTTCCGAGCGCACTGTTCTTCTCGCTGATGCGTCGAAATTTCGTACGTGGCGTGGCCTCCAGCGGCTTGAAGGAGTGACGCCATGGCAGCATCGGAATAGGCGTAGATTTTCCTAGCAAATCATCCGTCTCTTAATCGGCGGCTCTGTCGGAGCATCTCTAACCGATGAGTGGGCGACGACTACATTCGCCATCATCCAAGTCGGTCTAGCGCCATCAAGCTGATTTGCGATGTGCGAACTTGAACGAAAAGTGCACGTATCTGGTACGGTAGTCGCGCTGAGGGAAACGAAGATCAAGTAAGATACTGACGTGATTGGTGGGCCCGGCAAGACTCGAATCTGCAACTAGATCGCCATGAGCGGCGGGACAATGGCCGCCTCCGTTGATTTTCCCGCGCATTTCGTTCTGTTGGTGATAGTGTGATAACGCCAGTCATTCCCGGCGACCGACGGCAAGCGAATTCCATTCGCATCCTACCCGCTAGTCGCTGCGGTCTGCCAAGTCAGCGTCTTGGTTCGCGTTGATAGGTCGTGAGTAAAAAGTTCATAGGAAAGCAAGCCAGGCGGGAATGGATCGTGAGTTTCTTCGAGCGTCTAAAGACAGAAGCATCTGCTGAGTGGCGGGCCTACACCGAGCATCCCTTCACAAACGGATTGGCAGATGGCTCGCTCCCTGAAGCCGCATTTCGTCACTACCTTGCTCAGGACTATCTGTTCCTCATCGAGTTTGCGCGCGCCTATGCACTCTCGGTCTACAAGTCGCCCAAGCTTGCCGACATGCGTGAAGCTGCGGCCGGCCTGTCGGCCATCCTTGATGTCGAAATGAGCCTTCATGTGAAGCTGTGTGCCGGTTGGGGGCTATCCCCGAGTGACCTTGAACAAACTCCTCCGGCGGTCGAGATGCTGGCCTACACACGCTACGTGCTCGATGCCGGAATGCGCGGCGATCTGCTGGCACTCAAGGTGGCACTTGCCCCCTGCGTGATCGGGTACGCGGAGATCGCAACGCGGCTCGCCTCGCGACCCGATGCGGACGCTAGGACGAACTCCTATCGGATTTGGATCGACGAGTACGCTGGCGTGCCATACCAGGAGGTCGCGGCGAATGCGCGTGCGCATTTGGAGCATCTCGCCGATCTCTACGCCACGCCGGCTCGCGAGGCAGAACTGATTGCCATCTTCAAGGAAGCCACTCGGCTTGAGGCGGACTTCTGGGAAATGGGCTGGCGTGTGGGCCAGCGTGTTGAATAGCCCTTCGGCAATCGGTTGATTGCAGGGACTCGTTTGACGGCTGCTGCGCACGAGTTGCGGAGGCGCGTTGTTCTAGAGGAACGCAGTGCGCGGAATTGCTGGAGTAACGAAGCACACGGCCTGGAACAGGCGCGAAAGTCCTCGCCAACGATAGGCGAGATGCAGGATCGCTAAGTCATTAGTATTGTTCAGTCGTGTCCAGTGTTGGAGATGGAGATCCTAGCACGCCATCGTTCTTCAAACGTGTCAGCGCCCTCTTTCAGTGCCAACGCTTGTGCATCCAAAGGATTGCCGGGCTTGTTAGCAATGAGGATACCTGTAGCTTCTCCGCGAGAACCGGGTTGGGGACGCTGCTCTGTAGGCCATTCCAGCAATGCTTTCGACAGCATGGGTTTGCCCGCGTACCAGCATTTTCGTCCGTCGATGATACGGTAGGACCACCATTGCCCTTGCGGATTTGGCGGCATTGCGGCGCTGCATTGTTGCTTGGCATGCAGGCTGGTCATTTCGAGCGATGAGAGCGCAACAATGCCGACGGTTAAAGAAAACGCTTGAAGCGGTTTGCTCATGGGCGCGCTCAATTGCCGTGTTGCTGCAATCGACTTACAGCAACGATCAAAGCAGGCCGCTCGAGAACTTCCACCAACTCTTCAAGGATACGCGCATGATCCTTGGGATGGGGCCGAAGGAATTCTTCCAATATAAGTTGCGCGTCGCTAATCGCTTCCAAGGCTAATTGCTGATCAGTCATCACTACTTACTCATCAATTAGTTGCGCAAAGCCAGCGAAGGGAGAGATCAAGTCAGCTTTGAGGAATATCCCCGCTCTTCTATTCACTTTTTATTTCAACTCTCGCGGTGTCGCCTCGGTCAATGTGCGAAATAATCCCACTAAGGCGTGTCGCGAGCGTTAGGGATCCCGGCGACTAAATAATCCGCTGCTCGATCCTCCCTTCGTCATCCCGCGCATCACCACCTGTTTCCTATCTCGCGGCGGCCGGAAAAAATCTGTTTTGCCATGCACCGCCGCGATGCATTGATCTTATTGAACTGTTCCCGATCAGCCTTTCTCACGAAGGGAGAGAGTGCCCCCCGCAGGAGCTAGGCCAGGGAAACCGTAAACTCGAAATGCCGTCTGGGGGAACGTAGGTAGGCGGCTTCGCCGAGTAAGGCATTTGGGCGGCCGGCTATTTCCACCGCGGTTCGTTCTGCAGCTCTTGGGATATCCTCTTTCGTTCGGCATCCAAGGCAGTCGATCGGGGTCGAGAATGGAAGGATCGCCATGTCCGTTTGCGATCGCATCCACCAGGCGCAAAGGCCATTTTCGAGCTCAGGGCTGAGATGGTCTCGCAAGGGAGAACTCGGATGCGCCGTCGGCGCGATATTGTCCTCGAACGGCCGGGGCAGCCAAGTTTGCGGCTATGGAAAGACGGAGAGCTACGTCAGGGTCAAGCTGATGACCACCGTGCCAATGGCAACAGCTCTAACGTCCTAGTACTCGCCGGACGCAAAGCATTCTGATTTCGTTAGTTTGGTGTAGTTGCTCAGCACTCGGGGGATCAATGGAGCCGAGAGTCTCGATACTAAACTTCGCTTCCAACTCTGACGCCATGCAGATGCAAATCTGCAAGCAAGCGTCCGTCGAAAAACCGCCTTGCTGCGCGCAACCGTTTCGGCACGCTGAGAGAAACTGCGGTCGCCATTCTGCAGCCGTGGCGATTGTTATAAAATTGACAGCAGCTATCGTCAGAGCAGGGAGAAATGCGGGCATTGCTTCGCTTCCCTTTTTTAGTTTTCTGAGGGGCCGCTCTAATTCGACTCCATCTTTTTCGGCTCTAGCAATATGTAGCTATTTGCGTAGTTGTCCCCTGAAGCGGAACCACAAATGACCGATCAGTGATAGGACTATGGCGGTCAGAATTATCGGGAGCCAGATCGACGTGGTTATGATGAACAAGGATATGATCACCACACGTCCAAAGATCGATTCGCTGACCGGATTCTTAAGACGAGCGAAATAGGCGTAGATAATAAAGATGGTGGCCGGCACCATCCACGCGGCGACAAGCACCAGTAACAGGTCAACAAGTTGGCTGGCATAATGGTGCATGAGCGCACCTCCTGACAGCGTCGGCGCGAATTGCTGTCACCGCTGCGAGAGATGCGGTGATTGTCGACGATAATTGGTCTTTGTTCGCGTTGGTGGGCATCTGCACGCTCGGCATCGCTGTCACGGCCGGTGCCCAAACTCTTGCGAGCCCGCAGCCTTCGATTCGCCTGAGCTAGGGCCTCTCAACGCGCGCTCGTTGAGATGGCTCGGGCAAGGGCTCGTCCAATGCAATCATAACCATCGGCGGTGTTGTGCAATCCGTCCCACGTTACAAGCTCGCTTTGCGCAACTCCGGCATTGATCGAGTTACGCATCAGCGCAAAACGAGAGAATAGGCCGACCCGTTCCTGCTTCGCGGCATCGGCGATGATGCCCTCCATCGTTGAGTAGCTAGCGGAAGCGAGCACCTGTGGCGCATATTGCAGATCCATCAGCACGACATCGGCAGACCCCGCCTTAAGTGCCCTTACCCCTTCAACAACGCTTCTTTTGAGCCCTTGGTCCGGCCGGCCACCCCAGGCGACGTCATTAGTACCTAATTGCCAGATAACGAGATCAGGCGTGTGCGCGAAAACGTCACGCTCGAACCGCGCGATGTTGTTCGGAATCGTATCGCCGACTCGACCGCTGTTGATGACCTCGATCGTTGCATTGGATCTAAGCCTCGAGAGTTCTCGGCGCATCACCTGCGGATATGTGGCCGCGGACCGAAGTACCCAGAGCCCCACCGTCGACGATGATCCGATCGCGACAATCTTTAGCGGCTCACCAGATCTCAAACGCGCCGCCGTGCGGGGCAATTGTGCGCCCAGCGAAACATCCAAATTTGCAGCAAGGCATCTCTCGCCAGATGATGCCCCGTCCTGCGCTTGAGAGGGCGCTGTGCTGGACAAACCGACAATCACAGCAGCACCGATCGACGCTATTGTTCGAGCGGTTCGGCTTACGCATGGTAGAACAAATCGACCCATGTTCCCCAATAACTGGTCGATTCTCTCTTGACAACCCTTGGCTTCAAACGTCTGTTTTTGATTGCAGGTCGATTGACGCGTGGGGAGCGAGCAGCACGTATGAGTCCGGGAATAAGGCAATGTCCGGCAAGCCTGTAGCGAAACGGTTGGTATTCCATATCGGCGGCTATGATCCAATCACGTCGCATGCCAGCGCGCAACGACGCTTTGTGCGCGAAATTGCGAGGTTCCAACGTACTTGGTCAGTGAAAGCGACCGTCGACGGTTCGCATGATTCCGCCGACCAGATACAATGGAACGTGACGACAATCGGCCCCGATTGGCTCGTCGAAACCGATTACCGTCTGGTCCGATGGCACGATGTAATTGAAGTGTTCGGGGGGCGAAGCATCGGCTCACGCATTTCCGTCGGCATTCTTGCGTTTCTGGATTTCGTTCTGACCGGCACTCTTTGGCGTTACTTGCAGACCAATTGGCGCTACGCACTTTTCTTTCTCTATCCATTCGTTACGTTCGGATTGCTCATCGCTGCCGCCTTTTTGATTGGCGTGGCTGCATTCAAGATCACTGGATCAATTCCCATTGCTACCGGTGGCGGCCTCTTCGGGCTCGCAGCCGTGTTGGCGGGTCCGTGGCGCTGGCTGCACCTGGGCGACTTGTTCGACGATTGGATTTTCTCTTGCGAGTACATTCGATTCGGTAATTCGGAGATAGAGCAGAGGCTGGACAGGTTGGCCGCCGAGCTCGTGGTTGCGGCGAGCAACTCTGCCGCAGACGAAATTGTGGTCGTAGGGCACAGCCTTGGCGCCGTACTAGCGGTTGATCTACTTGATCGCGCCTTGAAGCGGGACCCTGCGCTCGGTCGGAAAAAGATTCCCGTCACATTCTTGAGCGTTGGATCATCCATACTCAAGATCGGCCTGCACCCAAAGGCAGTGCGCTTTCGCAGGGCGGTGGAACGCGTCGCCGATTCCCGCGCGATCTTCTGGGGCGACTATCAGGCCCTCACGGACGCGTTGAATTTTTACAAATGCCGGCCGATGGCCGAAATGGGCTTGTCGACAGAAAACGAGGCGGCCGTCAGGGTCGTGAAGATTAGTCGAATGCTTAACGACGACATGTATCAACGCATCCGCTTCAATTTCTTCCGCGTGCACTGCCAGTTCGTCAGTGGAAATGACAGGCGAACATCGTACGACTACTTCATGCTCACATGCGGACCTATTTCAGCCAAATCCCAGACGCTCGCCCCGGATGGCGCTGTGTCGATGATCGCTGACGACGGAGGCCTTGTTGCGGGCGCGCCGGTGTCGGAAAGCGAACTGCTGGGAAATCCGGGCGCGGCAGCCTGATTCAAATGACGCCCACCATTTCAAAAGTCATCTTCGTTGCGTTGGTGATCGGCTGGTACCTCATACGCTATAAGTACGCGCGGCGTTCCCGCCGTGCGAGGGTTGTGCGGAGCGCTCGCGGCCCCCTGGAAACTGCGCTCCTGCTCATATCTCTTTCGGGACTCGGACTTGTGCCGCTCGCCTACGTAGCGACAGGAATGCCTCGTTTCGCAGATCACAGTTTTTATCCCTGGTTGGCTTGGCTGGGGTCTTTCTTTGCGATTGCGGCTTTGGGCGTGTTTCACCTGACACACCGTGCACTCGGCCGGAATTGGTCGATAAGTCTCGACGTGCGGGAGAACCATGAGCTTGTGACGGAAGGGATTTACCGGAGAGTTCGACACCCGATGTATTCGGCATTTTGGCTGTGGGCCATCGCCCAGGCATTGCTGCTGCCGAATTGGATCGCCGGTTTCGCGGGCCTTGCCGGCTTCGGGATCTTGTTCTTTGGCCGCGTCGCAAGGGAAGAGCGAATGATGTTGCAGACGTTTGGCGACAGCTATCGCGATTATATGGCGCGGACCGGTCGGGTCTTCCCGTGGATACTCTGAGGTAGGTCCCGGCACGTCTCGACCTGTGGTACCCACGAGACTGATTTGGAACCAGATGCCTCAATTTGCGTGCCATTTCCGCAACATGCGGCAGAAAAAGCGGTCGGAACCGCGGACTCCCCGGTCTATTCGTTGGTGCCGTGGCGAGTGTCGGGTTATTCCTATGCGTGTCAGGTGAATCCAATCGTTCCGAACAATGGTGAGAACCGATGTTGAAATTCGTTGTCCTTGGAATCGCTTCTTTGGCTTTCGTGGGAACCGCAGCTGCTGCGGACCTGCCACGGCCTCAGCCGGTTGCCGTCGCGGCGCCGGTTGGCAAAGCTCCGATCGGCAAATATCCCGTGGGTAAGAGCCCCGTGGGCAAATACCCGGTCGCTGCCCCGGCTCCGTTGGTGACCAAGGGTTGATCTGACTATTCATTCGTACGCCAGCGGCGTTCGTTTGGGGTAGTAGATTACCTGTGGCATCGGATCTTGGATCCAAGAGGATTCGAAGATGGCGGGAGTGATTCGGAAATATCCGGGTCTGGGGCTTCTTGCAAAGGCCGCCATGCTGGCGGCCTTTGTAGGCTTGGGGGCCGGGATCAGTAGCGCGCAACCACTCGTGGCGCGTACCGACCAGCAGCAACGGGACGCTCTCCCCAGTTCGGCGATGAAGCATGCAGCGACCATGGCTGCTGCTACGCCGGCGATATCCGATGTAAAGCCAGCTCGAAGAGCTGCCGCCACGGGTCCCTACTACGTTGATTTTCGTGCCCGCACGGCGGCAACGTACGGTCATGCATTCGTCTGGTACGGAAAGACGGGCGAAAAGCAGGTCGAGGTCGCTGGTCTGGCTCCGGCCGGCGACGAGGTGCCCTATATCCTGGGACACATTATGTTTGTCCCTTCTGAGACGGGTGCGACCTACGGTGATCTTGACGAGCAATATCTGACGGCCAGCTATCGTGTCTATTTGTCTGAGGCAGACGCCAAGAAGGTCTTTGCTTATATCAAGCGCCAGCAGGAGTCTTCGCCGCTCTGGAATGCAGCAACGACAAACTGTACTGCCTTTATCGGCCGCATAGCGACGTTCATGGGCCTCAACGCTCCGTTTCATCTGCTAAAGCCTGAGGAATACGTCAACAAACTCAGAGAGCTGAACGGGGGACGAAAAACGGTGCAGCTTGAACCAGGTCGAGGCTAAAATCCTCGGATTGAGTTCATCCACTCTTCCTTGCGTCTGGATGGGTGTGAGGTCTTCAAGAAATTCAAGCGAGCTTGTTCTTTGAGGATGCGGTTCGATACGACCAACCTTCGTGCGCTGCCTCGCCTAGTTGATGAATAGGCCGGGAGATCATGGAACGTCCGTGGCGCTGCGCTGCAAGGCAGCTCCACCTCCGCTTGGTCGTGGCTAAGCTCTTGTTGGAAACCGTTCTGAGGGTGAAGTCCTCCTTGGCGTAGTTGAGGAAGGTTCGCAGAACTTGTCGTCGCAGACGAAGATCACCGCTTAGGCAATGGTTCTGCGTCGAGGCCGAGCATCGACATCAATCGACCAGTGCACGTCGCGTACACGGCAGGATAATAGATGCTCTCCGCGCCGGATCGAGATCTGTACCATCAGCACGCTTGTCGCCGCCGATGTTGATTCGCGATCATGATCGCGGTGTAGCCGACCTTTGCGGCGGTCACGGCGCGTAAAGCTGCGTGTTGTCAAGTCGACAAGGGCTCTTTTAGCTTTGTGGAAATGGAAGAGGTGAGTTCACTTCGCTCCTATTCGAGCGCGGTGGATCAGACGCTTTTTTTGAGCTAAGCCGTCTGAGCCGCCTGGAACGGCGCGGGCGGCCGCTCTATTGCGGCATACTCAATGCCTGCAAGCTATCGCGCCGGTATTCGGGGGACGTGGATGCGGGTCCATATGATTGTTGCCGGCCTTATCTTAGCGATCATCGGGAAGGCCAGTGCCACGGTTGTCGATAAGGGAACCGACGCGCAAAAGTCTTGCGAGCTGCTTGTCAAGAACTCGCTTCGCAATCAGGACGAAGCTCGGTCCGCAGGCGCATGTGAGGGAATGATCGAGACCGCGATGCTCTTTTCACCAAATCTGCCCGCTGACGTGCGTGCATGCCCCCCCGCGCAAGGCAGCCCTTTGCAAAGTGCGAAGGTTTTTCTGCAGTATCTTGATAACAATCCGGATCGAGTGAATGAACCGGGGATCACCGTCGCGATCGAAGCATTCAGGGATGCTTGGCCCTGCCGTGGGGACGGTGCCGGAACTGGACCGAAAAAGCGTGCCCCAAAAAAATCCAATTAGAACGCGTATCTGCTGATACTAATACTAGCCTTACGGTCCGCGATGTTCGCGTCCGACCTGATTGATTCGCAATGCACTACTGCCGAGGTGCGCGAGCTGAACCGCAGTGCTCACCTCCATAACCAGCACTCAAACGCCTTATCGACGAGCGAAGCGACCCCTTGAGCCCCGATCAACAGCGGGGCATTGTGCCATCAACGCCCGGGCTGGAACAGCATGACAATCCCCTGCCGCGTCCTGATGATCTATCCGAAGTTCGTTCCGAATTCGTTTTGGAACTATGCGGAGGCCTGCGAACTCGTCGGCGCGAAGTATCCAACGGCGCCACTCGGCCTGATCACCGTCGCCGCTATGTTGCCGAAGCATTGGGACATCCGGCTCGTCAACCGCAATACCGAGGCGTTGACAGATGCGGACCTCGACTGGGCCGATCTTGTGATGATCGGCGGTATGCTCAACCAGCAGCCTGATGCCATCTATCTGATCGATCTCGCCCACCTGCGCGGCAAGCCGGTATGTGTTGGTGGGCCGGACGTCTCCTCCAGCCCGCATCTTTACGCGGACGCGGACTTCCAGGTGATCGGCGAGGCCGAGCAGGTCATCGAGCAGTTCATCGCCGCCTGGGAAAGCGGCGAACGCAAGGGCGTGTTCATCGCCGAGAAATTCACGATAGATGTCACGCTGAGCCCCATGCCTCGCTACGATCTGCTCAACTTCGATCACTATCTATACATCGGCTTGCAGTATTCGCGTGGCTGCCCGTTCACTTGCGAGTTCTGCGATATTATCGAGCTATATGGTCGCGTGCCGCGTACCAAGACCAACGATCAGATTCTCGCAGAGTTGCAGGCGCTCTACGATCACGGTTATCGCGGGCATGTCGATTTCGTCGACGACAATTTCATCGGCAACAAGAAGAACCTCCGCACCCTGATGCCGCGGCTCAAAGCCTGGCTGGAGGAGCACGACTATCCATTCGAGTTCTCAACCGAAGCCTCGATCAACATCGCGGACGACAGCGAGTTGTTGCAGGCAATGAAGGATGCGAACTTCTTCGCGATCTTCGTCGGCATCGAGAGCCCGGATCCCGAGACGCTCGTGCAGATGAAGAAGAAGCAGAACACCAGGCGCAACATCGCCGAGTGCATTCACAAGATTTACGGCTACGGCATGTTCGTCACCGCTGGCTTCATCGTCGGGTTCGATAGCGAAAAGGCCTCGATAGGACAGGCGATGGCCGACCTCATCGAGGAGGCGAGCATTCCAGTCTCCATCGTTGGACTGCTTTATGCGCTGCCTGGGACACAGCTTACACGGCGGTTGGCCGCGGAAGGCCGCTTGCACCAGGGCCATGACCTCATGAATGTCGAGCAGACGGGCGATCAGTGCACGCTCGGATGCAATTTCGATACTAAGCGTCCGCTTCGTGACATCCTTGCCGATTACAAGGCTGTGCTCGGGCACGTCTACAGTCCGGCAGCATATGCAGGACGGCTGTCGCGTCTCGCCGCCATGCTCGACCGGTCCGACCGACGCCGCGACCTGCCGGATGGCGACGTGCGCAAGAGGCTTGGCGGCATCGACAGCGTACACAAGATCATGCGGGCCCTGCCGAAGGTTCGCGAGCCGTTCTGGAAGACCTTCGTCGAAGTCGCGGAGACCAATCCGGGCGCGCTACGGTACATCGTGATGCTGATGGCGTTGTACATGCACCTCGGGCCGTTCTCGGAACGCGTGATCGGCGAGATTGACCGCCGCATTGCCGAGCTGGACCATGTACCTCCACTAAGGGCTACCGCAGTCAGTCAAGTGCTACCTCCAGCGACGGTGTAGCCACAGCCACTGATCGGGATATTCGCGGATCCAGCCCTCGATGACCGATGTGACCGCCTGCATCGTTCCCTGAATGTCAATTTGTCCGGCGGCATCGCGGACCGGCTTCACTTCTTCAGACAGTTCGCCACGAAAGCGCTGTCCGGGCAGACGGATGACGCGCACACCATGAATCGGGCACTCAATCTGCCGCAGCAGTCGCGCAAGCATCGGATTGGCCCTGGTCTTGCGGCCGAAGAAAGTAACCTCGACGCCGTTGGTCAGATACTGGTCGACCAGCATTCCAACGTGCTGGCCACTTTTAAGGGCCTCGGCAAGTCTTAGGGGCGCATCACGACCCGCGGGAATGAGCGTGCCCATTTTCACGGCGCGCATATCCTGGATGATGCGGTCGGCGGACGCGATGTTGGGTCGGCGATACAGGATCGCAGTATCCGACCCGTGCGCGACGGCTGCCAGGGCCGGAAGTTCCCAGTTAGCGAGATGACTCGCAAAGATCAGCGCCGGTTTGCCGTCGAGCCGCAGCTGCGTAAACAATTCATATGAGCGCCTGTCGATTTCGATGCAGCTAGCTTTGGGCCGTGCGGGATCATAGTTCCAGATGTGATCAAGATGCGCGAATTCGGCGCCGACTCGACCGAGATTGTCCCAGACGCCTGCGAGAATGGTCTCGATCTCTGCAGGCGATTTTTCCGGAAATGCGGCGGTTAGATTGGCTCGACCGATCTTTTGCTCCCGCATCATGGGCCCGATTGAGCGAGTGATCCGAGCGAATAAGTTGGCGGTCTTGGTTGGATCGAAATGGCGAGCGGCACGCAGTATTCCGATCGTCAACGCGCCCACCGCCGCTTGGCCCAGGGGCTTGGTCACGTCGCGAAGTTGGAGCCTGGTCCGCATTGCAACGACAACCTTGGCTTACAATTTCGGCTTCCACGGGCTTCAGCGCGCATCATCATGCCACCGATACGCGATGCGATCAAAGACACCGACGAGTTGCGCAGGGCGCGCCTCTCGAGTTCGCCTGCAACGGAGGATGAATCGTGCGGGTTCGATCGAGTGCTTCGCGCGTAACAATGAGCGTACCCAGGCGTGGGGTGCAGTCCAATCGCGACATCAGCTCCGAAGCCGATTGAGACGTGAGCAGCCGAAGCGATACTTCGGAGCTCGGGTCCTCGCTAGGACGTGGACTCATT
Source organism: Bradyrhizobium sp. MI1.7 (assembly GCF_055811795.1). Lineage (NCBI taxonomy): Bacteria > Pseudomonadati > Pseudomonadota > Alphaproteobacteria > Hyphomicrobiales > Nitrobacteraceae > Bradyrhizobium > Bradyrhizobium sp. MI1.7. The sequence goes on along the minus strand of NZ_JBVVPO010000035.1, from coordinate 4,884 downwards.
AGCGCCGAGCCATAGCCTGATTGACGCGAGTTGCACGAAGGCAAGGTAATTGGCGGCAAGTTTGTCGTAGCGCGTCGCTACCCGACGACATTGCTTGATCCTGTTGAAGAACCGCTCAACTCGATTGCGAGCGCGATACAGGTAGGGACTGAAGCAGATCGGTTCGCTGCGATTGCTTTTCGGCGGGATGTTGGCCCATGCTCCTTTCTTGATCGCAAGTTCTCTAATCCAATCGGCGTCGTAGCCACGGTCCGCCAGCAGCATCGATCCAGGCTTCATGCGAGACAAGAGTTTTCCAGCAAGCCGATTGTCGTGGGCTTCCCCAGGCGTCAGCGCAACTCGGACCGGTAGGCCGTTTGTATCCACGACCGCATGAATCTTACTGGTCAACCCGCCCCGTGATCGCCCCATGCATTGTCTTTTATTCCGGTCGATGCAGGCTCCATGTTGATGCACGCGGACAATCGACGTGTCGATCATTTGCACAGCGGCATCGTGAGCGGCTGCCAAGGCCTTCATAATCGCCGCCCACACACCTGCTCGTCGCCAACGAACGAAGCGATTGTAGCAAGTGGTATACGGGCCGAAGGCGTCTGGTAGATCGCGCCATGGCGCCCCGGATCGTAGCACCCAGAAGATGCCATTGAGGACGCGACGGTCATTCACCCGCGGTACGCCGCGCGGCTTGTTGGGCAGCATCGGCCTGATGGCAGTCCATTCCTCGTCGGAGAGTTCGTAGCGCATGATTCGGCCCCCTTCGTTAGGGGATTTGAATCATGGCTCGGCAGTCAGGCTCAATGGGCGCCAGCCGACGGGATGGCCGCGATGTGCCCGAAAGCGGACGCATTATGCTCACTCTGAGTTTTGTCGAGTTTGACCCGGAACGGACGTCTGGCGCATGACTAGCTGGCGACTGCGCACCCCAATTTGTGCCGAACATGCGATTGCGCCGTGTGCGGTTAGCCGAGGTACTCGGATAGGATGTTGTTCGTGCCACAGTTCGTCGTTTTTTGCGAGGACCTCGCGGAAAGCAGTTGGCCTATGACCGACATCGAGCTACCCCTTGCTTATGAGCAAGAGCAGGAGTTTCCGGCTTGTTCTGATCAAGCCGTCACATTACGACGACGATGGCTACGTCATTCGATGGTGGCGCGGCGGCCTGCCTTCGAACTCATTGGCCTGCCTTTACGGCATCGCGCTCGATTGTCGTGAACGCCAGGTTCTCGGGCCCGATTTCGACATCGAGATCGACGCCATCGATGAGACCAACTGGAAGGTGCGTGTCGCGGATCTGGCGCGCGCAATCAAGGCCGCGGATTCCGGTATGGTGATGCTGGTCGGAGTCCAGTCCAATCAGTTTCCCCGATCGCTTGATCTGGCGAGACGGTTTCGCAAGCTCGGAATCCACGTTGCGATCGGCGGCTTCCATGTGTCCGGCACCCTCTCGATGCTGCCGGAGCGCGATCCCGGCGTTCAGGAGATGATGGACCTCGGTGTGTCGGTCTTCGCAGGCGAGGCCGAGGGACGGCTGGAGGAGCTGTTGCAGGACGCGGCCGCCGGGCGATTGCAGCCTCTCTACAACTACATCGACGATCTGCCGCACCTGGAGAGCCAGCCATTGCCGATCATTCCCCGCCAGCAGATCCGGCGGGTTATCGGCCACACCACGAGCTTCGACGCCGGGCGTGGCTGCCCGTTCCAGTGCTCGTTCTGCACCATCATCAACGTGCAGGGCCGCAAGTCGCGACGCCGCAGCGCCGACGACATCGAGGCCGTGATCCGCGCCAACGTCGCCCAGGGCGTCTTCGCCTTCTTCCTCACCGACGACAATTTTGCGCGCAACAAGGATTGGGAAAGCCTGCTCGACCGCATCATCGCGCTGCGCGAGAAGGAGGGCTGGGACCTTCGCTTCACGATCCAGGTCGACACGCTTTGCCACAAGCTACCGAACTTCATCGAGAAATGCGCCAAGGCCGGCGTCCGGCGATGCTTTATCGGCCTCGAAAACATCAACCCGGACAGTCTGCTCGGCGCCAAGAAGCGGCAGAACAAGATCACCGACTATCGCGAGATGATGCTGGCCTGGAAGAAGGCCAGGATCATGACCGTCGGCGGCTACATTCTGGGCTTTCCCAACGACACACCGGAATCGATCGTTCGCGACATCGAGATCGTCAAGCATGAGCTGCCGATCGACATGCTGGAGTTCTTCTTCCTGACACCACTGCCGGGCTCGGAGGATCACAAGACGCTCTATATGAAGGGCGTCGCGATGGATACGGACCTCAACAAATACGACCTGGACCACGTCACGGTCGACCACCCCGCCATGTCCAAGGCGGACTGGGAGCGGGCCTGTGAGCTCGCCTGGAACACCTATTACAGCTGGGAGCACATCGAGACCCTGATGCGGCGTGCCGCGGCCATGGGCAACAATGTCGGCAAGATCGGGACCTACGCGCTTTATTTCAAAGGCTACCATCCCATCGAGCGGGTCCATCCGCTCGAAGGGGGGGTGCTGCGGCTCAAGAGCCGCGACGAGCGGCGTCCGCATCTGCCGGTCGAGCCGGCCTGGTCGTTCTATCCGCGCTATGCCGCCGAGACCGTCGTGAAGGCCGCGCAATGGGCATCGCTAGCGCTGCGCCTCCACCGGCTGGCGCGCAAGGTCAAGTCGGATCCGCATCGGCTCACCTATGTCGATGAGGCGATCACACTGCTGCCCGACGAGACCGAGAATCTGGACTTGTACAAGACCCGGTCCAGCCAGGCATTTCTCGATCAGCGGCGACATATCGAAGAGGCGCAGAAACCTAAGTTGGCCGTGCGGTAGTTGCCAACTCGCGTTAGTTGATTTCTCGAGTCGCCGCGAACCATCGTATCCTCACGGATTCACGGACAAGCGACGTCCGTTTGCAGCGAACAGCCCCAAAACATCCACTTCGGCTTTTGGTCCTCACGCGAAGTCCGGCTTGGCTCTGAAATCGTCAGCTTATTGGGGTAGACCGGAAGTGACTGGCCGACTTCCAAACCGCCGCTCATGACCCAAACCGGAAGCCGCGCCTGCTCGTGATGGCTGTTATTTCGCCGCGCAGCAACGGCGGCTGGCCGCAAGAAAATCAACCGGGGTGTATAAAAAGGAACATCCTGCGCGACCTTTTCGTGCCCCAATGCTGCAAGCTCCGATATGGAGCCGCAGAAAGAGACGATGCACTCTTAGGCGGCTTGGTTCTCTCTGCCGGAACAGGCCCTAAGGCGACCTCAGTTGGAGCCTCTCGCGCTCTATCCTGGCGGAATAGGGCGATCTCAGGCCGACAAGACAAATAGGCACACAGACCAGACAGCTTTTGTTGGTGACACGGCCATGGTGGACAATAGGGAGTAGGTGCAATGAGAGTCTCCTCGATTGTCGGACTGCTGTTTGCAGCAGTGATGTTGGCGATCATTCCGGTCTCGCCGCAGGTGACACCGCGCGGCGTGGAGTTAAGCGTTGATCAAGCGCAGGCCGTCACGTACCGGCGCGCCCGCGTGACGGCGCGTCGTGTCGACCGTCGCGATTACCGCTATACGCGTCGCGCCGTGCGGCGTGGTGTTTATTAACGGAGCGCGATAGGCAAGGGTGTTGGCGCGGGCAGAGAGCCAGAACCGGTTCCAGTCGTCGCAGCGCGCGAGGCATGCTATGACCCCTCTACCAGCGGGCGACGCGTTCCTTACGGTCGCCATTATGAGTGCCACTTTCCTGACAGAGGTCGCTCTTTTCATCCTAATTGGAATGATCTGAAAGGAGCGCAAGTGGCGGCGGCTCCCGTTAAAGTCTGCTCAGTCGGGCATAGCGGACAAGATTGGTGCAGGTTTGGTATCCGGGCGATCAGCGCGATCGAAAGCGCTTGACGCCGGTGGTATGATTTCCGCGATGTGGCCGTACTGCATGCATGCCCGAATTGATGTCGCCACGCATGCCCGAATAGATGGAGAAGGTCGGGTCCGCGGCTAATGCCGCGGCGGGTTCCCATGCCGAGGCGGGCGTCGCAAGGAGCGCGGAAAAAACGAGCGCTGCGCCCAAAACTTTGAAGCTGGTCATGGTATCCTCTTGTTTACTGGCGTGCACGATGCGCGTGCTGTCCATTGACATGAATGACAGTTAGGCGTTGGCATTCCCCTCGCGCAGGGGTGGCGCAATCACGCTTCGTCGATCGGCGTGATGCTGATGTCGGCAACCGGCCGCGTTTCGCAAAGCCGTTGAAAACCTCTCTCCGGACTGTGAATAGAATTTTAGCCGCCGATGGCGCGTACACGCGCAACGGCGCGTGACGAGCGCGGGCCGGAATTTGTGATCGATTCCTCCGCCGGCCTCGCGCAGCGGTAAACGACCATGAACAAATATTTCAATTTAAGCCGCCGGTCGCTCCACCCATTTCCAAAGCAAAGGCCAACGCAAAGAGGACTGCGGAGATCCGGTCACTCATTATCTGTCACCTTGGCAACCAGACCCTATCGAAACCTGCGTCCCCTCGTCGGGCCGAGCTTGATCTATCTCAAGTCCCTGAGCGGCGATTGGCGTTGGTTGGCTTGCCCGATCGGACAGCCAGGTCCGATGTTCGGGGGGCACACAGCGGGCAACGCACGCCGAATGAAGTTGTCGCGATCAGATGGATAGCCGCAATGGATTCGCTTTGTCGGAGGTGAAAATGAAGCGAGCCGTCCTCATGACGACCATTGTCGCTCTCGGGGTGATCCAGGGGACACGCGCCGAGCCCCAGGCCGCCCAGTGTTCGTCCTTCTACATCTCGGAAATCAATCTCGTATCGACGGCCGACGGCGAGGCCGGGCACGTTCAGACCTTTGTGGGGTTTGGCCCCTCCAAGGAAGAGGCAGAGAAGAGCGCCC
>NZ_JBVVPO010000034.1:0-93600 GCF_055811795.1 Bradyrhizobium sp. MI1.7 | reverse complement strand
GCCCCATGCGGTCCCCCAACCCCATGTAGCGCGATCAGAAGGTGATGCCCCTGGAAGGCCGCCGATCGATGCGCGCGATGTACGCGAAGTATGGTTAGGATTCCATTCCGGATCACTACGGACACGAACGCGCTTGATGCTGCACGCTGGTGCATTCGTCCGCATCTGCTGCGATCACTGCTGCCTGAATTCGATGCAGGCGATCGGCGGGGATGTCCACATCAGCGCATCGCCCCGGCACCTGCATTTCACGGGCCTGTCACTTAACTGGTCTAGCGCTGCTCCCGTCATCGCTGACGGTCAAGGAGCAAGCCATGTCGAAGCCGGTGCTGGGCGCAGCATTGTCCATCAAATCGATCCCTGCTCACCGAGATTGGCTTCTGGAACGGCAGCGCGATCTCGAAATCCAGGATTTTTTCCGCGCGGATTTGCTCGACGGCGATTGGCGGAGTGCGGCCAGCGAGATCAAGCAGATGCTCTCGGGCCATACCGGCCGGCTCGGCATTCACGGCCCGTTCTGGGGCTTCAAGATCGACAGCCATGATCCCTTGATCCGCAAGGCGGTGACGAAGCGCCTGCTCCAGGGCCTCGATGCCGCGGAATTCCTCGGTGCGACGCAGATGGTGATCCATTCACCGTTCACGACCTGGGACCACAACAATCTCGACCTCTATCCCGATAACCGCGGCAATCTCGTCGAACGCGTCAAGACGACGCTTGCCGAGGTGATCGCGCGCGCCGAGACGATCGGCTGCGAGGTCGTCATCGAGAACATCGAGGACAAGGATCCGCGCGACCGCGTGCGCCTCGCCAAGACGCTCGAAAGCAACAAGGTCCGCGTCTCCCTCGACACCGGCCACGCCAACTATGCCCACATCTCCACCGGCGCTCCGCCGGTCGATTACTACGTCGAGACCGCCGGCGACATGCTGACGCATGTGCACCTCCAGGACACCGACGGCTTTGCCGACCGGCACTGGGCGCCGGGCGAAGGCAACATCCCGTGGGTGGCCGTGTTCCGCGCGCTGGGCCGGCTGACCTCCAACCCGCGGCTGATCCTCGAACTCCGCAATCACGACGACGTTCGCGCCGGCGCAGCCCATCTGGCCGCGCTCGGTCTCGCTGAATAACCGGCATCACAAAGGTCAGGGCTTATCGTCATGAGCAAACTCACCCGTCGCACCATCCTGAAGTCCGGCGGCGCTGCCGCAGGCACGCTTCTCCTGCCGCGCTTTGCGATCGGGCAGGCCGACAACCGTCCGTCGGTGACGATCGCCGTGCAGAAGGTGACGAATTCGAACGTGCTCGACGTGCTGCGCGAGCAATCGAACGTCGGCGAACGCGTGTTCTTCTCCTCGATCTGGGAGGGCCTGATCTCCAAGAACTGGCGCGGCAGCCTGGAGGCCGTGCCGGGCCTCGCCACCGAGTGGCGCCGCATCGACGACCAGACCGTCGAGGTGAAGCTGCGCCAGGGCGTGAAGTTCCACAATGGCGACGAGCTGACGGCCGAAGACGTCGTCTTCACCTTCAGCCGCGAGCGCATGTTCGGCGAGACCGAGGCCAAGAGCCGCTCCACCATCCAGGCCTTCGAGAAGATCCCGACGCCGCGCCCGGGCAAGGAATTGCCGCCTGATGTGCCGGCGGTCGCCCGCCGCATCTGGCCGGACCTCGTGCGCGTCGATGCCGTCGACAAGTACACCGTGCGCTTCTACAACGCGACGCCCGACGTCACGATCGAGGGTCGGCTGTCGCGCTACGGCTCCGACATCATGAACCGCCGCGCCTGGGAGCAGTCCGCGAGCTATCTCGACTGGGCGCGCAAGCCGATCACGACGGGCCCGTACAAGGTCGTCGAGCTCAAGCCCGACGTGTCGCTGACCCTCGAAGCGCATGACGAATATTGGGGCGGCCGGCCGCCGCTCAAGCGCATCCGTTTCCTCGAAGTGCCCGAGGTCGCGAGCCGCATCAACGGCCTGCTGTCGGGCGAATACCAGTTCGCCTGCGACATCCCGCCGGACCAGATTGCCGGGATCGAAAAGAACGCGGCGTTCGAAGTGCAGGGCGGCACCATCCTCAATCACCGCCTGACCGTATTCGACAAGAACCACGCCCAGCTCGCCAATCCCTTGGTGCGGCGCGCCTTCACCCACGCGATCGACCGCCAGGCGATCGTCGACAGCCTCTGGGCGGGCCGTACCCGCGTGCCGAAGGGCCTGCAGTGGGAATTCTACGGCGACATGTTCAACGCCGACTGGAGCGTGCCGGCTTACGATCCGAAGCTCGCGCAGGATCTGTTGAAGCAGGCCAACTACAAGGGCGATCCGATTCCCTATCGCCTGCTCAACAACTACTACACCAACCAGGTTGCGACCGCTCAGGTGCTGGTCGAGATGTGGAAGTCGGTCGGCCTCAACGTCCAGATCGAAACCAAGGAGAACTGGTCGCAGATCATGGAACGTGCGCCGACCCGCGCGGTACGCGACTGGTCGAACTCGGCTGCTTTCAACGACCCCGTCTCGTCGCTGGTCGCCCAGCACGGCCCGAACGGCCAGCAGCAGCAGATCGGCGAGTGGACCAACGCCGAACTGAACAAGCTTTCGGAGTTCCTGGAGACCTCGACCGACCGGGCCGCCCGCAAGAAGGCGTTCCGCCGCATGCTTGAGATCGCCGAGCGCGAGGATCCCGCCTATACGGTGCTGCACCAGAACGCGACCTTCACCGCGAAGCCGAAGTCGATCAAGTGGAAGGCGTCGCCGGCATTCGCGATGGATTTCCGCGCCGGCAATTTCGAGGCGTAAGTGGTGACGCCGCTGGTCAGCATCCAGGGCCTCAGCGTCGCCTTCAACGGCGTCCCGGTCCTGCGCGGCGTCGATCTCACCTTACAGAAGGGCGAGGCTCTCGGCCTCGTCGGCGAGTCCGGCTCCGGCAAGTCCGTGACGTGGCTTGCGGCGCTCGGGCTCTTGCCGCGGCATGCAAAAGTCTCGGGCTCCGTGCGGCTCGACGGACGCGAAATCCTCGGCGCAGCCGCGGGTGAGCTTGACCGGGTGCGGGGCGGGCGGGTCGCCATGATTTTTCAGGATCCCGCAAGCGCGCTCAATCCGGTGCTCACCATTCGCAAGCAGCTCTGCGAGGCTCTGGCGCTGCATCGCGATCTCTCGGGCGAGGCGGTGAAGGCCGAAGCGCGGCGGCTGCTCGATCTCGTCGGCATTCCCGATGCGGCGCGGCGGCTCGAAGCCTATCCGCACGAATTCTCGGGCGGCCAGGTCCAGCGCATCATGATCGCGATGGCGCTGGCCGGAAATCCCGATCTCCTCGTCGCAGACGAGCCGACCACGGCGCTCGACGCCACCATCCAGGCGCAGATTTTGGAGCTGCTCTCGACCATCCGCCGCGAGATGAGCATGGCGATGGTGCTGATCAGCCATGATCTCGGCGTCGTCGCGGAAAACTGCGACCGCGTCGCCGTGATGTATGCCGGCCGCATCGTCGAGCAGGCGCCCGCCAACCAGCTCTTTGCCGATCCGGTGCATCCCTACGCGCAGGGCCTGATCGGCGCACTGCCGCCGCTCGACGGACCGCGTCGACGTCTCACGGCCATTCCGGGGACCGTTCCCGATCCCGCGCACATGCCAAGCGGCTGTGCCTTCGCGCCGCGCTGCGTGCTGGCGGCCGAGCCGTGCGGACTTGCCGTGCCGAGCCTGGCGCCGATCGCGAACGATCGCGTGGTTGCCTGCATCCGGGCTGAAGCTTCGCGCCGCGCGTTGCTCGGGATCGCCGCCGAATGAGCGCGCCGCTCGTCGAGGTGTCCTCGATCTCGCGCAGCTACGCGATGCGCTCCGGGATGTTCGGCCGCAGCACAGCGGTTCACGCGGTCGACGGCTTGTCACTTGCGATCCGCAAGGGCGAGACGCTCGGCCTCGTCGGCGAGTCCGGCTCGGGCAAGTCGACCACGGGTCGTATCGTGCTCGGTCTCGAGCCGCCCGATCGCGGTGAGGTGCGGTTCGACAGCAAGGCGATGGCCGCGCCGGGCACGAAGGCGTGGCGCGCGCAGCGGGCGCGCATGCAGATGATCTTCCAGGATCCGCTGGGGGCGCTTGACCGGCGGTTACCGGTCGCCACCCAAATCCGCGAGCCCCTGGACATTCACGGTCTCGGCACGCCGGCCGAACGCGAGGAGCGTGTCCGCGAATTGCTGCGCGCGGTCGAGCTGACGCCGGCGCATGGCGCGCGCTATCCGGGCGCGCTCTCCGGCGGCCAACGTCAGCGTATCGTGCTGGCGCGGGCACTGGCGACAAAGCCCGATTTCCTCGTCTGCGACGAGCCGGTCAGCGCGCTCGACGTCTCGATCCAGGCGCAGGTGGTGAACCTGCTTTGCGACCTCCAGGTGCAGCTCGGGTTGACGCTGCTGTTCATCAGCCACGATCTGCGCGTCGTGCGGCAGATCAGCAATGTCGTCGCCGTGATGTATCTCGGCCGCATCGTCGAGATCGGCAGCGCCGACGATCTCTTCGCGCGTCCCGAACACCCCTATACGCAGGCGCTGGTCTCGGCGTCACCCGCGCCCGGCCGCCGCAGTGCGGGCCGCATCGTGCTGGCAGGCGATCCGCCGAACCCGGCGGCGCGGCCGCAAGGCTGTGCCTTCCATCCGCGCTGCCCGCGCGCTATCGCGCGCTGCGCGAGCGAGGTGCCGGCGCTGTCGGCCGTCGGCGGAGACAGGCAAGTCGCCTGCCATCTCGTGACGGGGCCGCAGGCCGAGACGCGGGACGCGGCCTGATGGGACGCTATCTTGCCATTCGGATCGGACGCGCGGCGCTGACGATCGTGCTCGTCGTCACCTTCGCCTTCGTGGTGCTGCGCCTCTCCGGCGATCCCGCGCTGATGATCCTGGGACCTGAGGCGCCGCCGGAAGTGCTCGCCGCCTTCCGCAAGGCCTGGGGGCTCGATGATCCCATCTGGTTCCAGTACCTCGACTACTTCGGCGCCATCGCCAAGGGCGAGCTCGGCCGCTCCATGCGTGACGGGCGACCGGCGATCGAGCTCGTGCTGGAGCGGATTCCGGCAACGCTGGCGCTGACGCTGCCGGCCTTCTTCTTCAAGGTCGCGCTCGGCATTCCCGCCGGCATCTATGCGGCGCTGCACCGCGGCTCGGGAATCGATCGCGCCGTGATGATGACGGCGGTCGCCGGCTTCACCGTGCCGAGTTTTGTCCTTGCGCTGCTGCTCGTGCTCGTCTTCGCCGTGCAGCTCGGCTGGTTGCCGTCGGGCGGGCAGGACAGCTGGCGTCACGCCATCCTGCCAATCGTGACACTCAGCCTCGGCGGCGCCGCGGTGCTGGCGCGCTTCACCCGCAGCGCCATGCTGGAGGTGCTGGGCCAGCCCTATATCCGCACCGCCTCGGCCAAGGGCGTGCCGTGGCGCAAGGTGGTGACGTCGCATGCGCTGCCGAACGCGGCGATCCCGACCGTCACCATCCTCGGCTTCATGGTGGGCACGCTGATCGCGGGCGCGGTCGTGGTCGAGAGCGTATTTGCCTGGCCGGGAGTAGGGCGCCTGCTGGTCGTCGCCGTCGCCAACCGCGACCTCGCCGTCGTGCAGTGCATCCTGTTGCTGGTCGCGATGACCATGGTCACGTCCAATCTGATCGTCGACTTCCTCTACGGCTTCCTCGATCCGCGGCTTCGCGCGAAGGGAGCGCACGCATGACCGACGCAGCGCTGAAGGACACGGCTGTCCGCCGCCGCATCAGCCTTCCCGCGATCCCGGTCTCGGTCGCGCTCGCGATCAGCTGGATCGTCGCCATGCTGGTGATCGCGGCGTTCGCCGAGAAGATCGCGCCTTACAGCTTCACCCAGCTCGACCTGCGCAACCGGCTGGCTGCGCCCGGCAATGTCGCGCACTGGCTCGGCACCGACGAGCTCGGCCGCGACGTGCTGTCGCGCTTGCTCGTTTCCATCCGCATCTCGCTGTTGATCGCCTTCGGCGCGACCGCGATCTCGGCGATCGTCGGCACCACGCTCGGCTTTCTCGCCGCGCATTTCCGCGGGGCCGTCGAGCAGCTCGTGCTGATGCTGACCGACTTCCAGGCCAGCATGCCGTTCCTGATCATGGCGCTCGCGGTGCTGGCCTTCTTCGGCAACTCGCTGCCACTGCTGATCGGCCTGATGGGGCTGTTCGGCTGGGAGCGCTATGCCCGCATCGCCCGCGGCCTCGCCATCTCCGCCAATGCGCAAGGCTATGCCGCGGCCGTCCGCCAGCTCGGTGCGACGCCGTCGCGGATTTACTTGCGCCACATCCTGCCCAACATCGCCTCGACCCTGATCGTCTCGACCACGCTGGTCTTCCCCGAGGTGATCCTGATGGAATCAGGCCTGTCCTTCCTCGGCCTCGGCGTGCAGCCGCCGATGACCAGCCTCGGCAACATGGTCGGCTATGGCCGCGAGTACCTGACCCGTGCGCCCTGGATCATGCTGGCGCCGGCGACCACCATCGTGATCACCACGCTGGCCGTCTCCGTGATCGGCGACTGGCTGCGCGACCGGCTCGATCCGACCCTGCAATAGGGCGACTGGCCTGACGCGTGCGCCGATTTGCCGTCGGACACCCGCTTCTAGCCTTGGACCTCCGGCGTCCTGCCGCGCCCGAGCGCGAATTGGCCGACCGGGCCCTCGATATGGAATTCCAACTCCGTCATTTTCGCGAACAGATCGATGTTGGTGCTGCCAATGGCGCAGCCGCCGAGGCCCATATCGGTTGCTGTCAGGTAAAGCGTCTGAATCAGGCTGCCGACATCCTTCAGGATCAGCGAATATGCGATTGAGCTGTATTTCCAGGAGACCCGCCCAAAACGCGCCGCGATCGTGATGAGGATTTGCGGCTGACCCGGCGCGTCCATGGCGAACTGGGCAGCTGCCAACTGCGCCTGGAGTTGTTGGGGGGAGGCGCTGATCGCGACTAGAGCGTGGCTCCCTGCATCGTAGTGGTAGAGTCCGCGCGCAAGCCCGTCGCAGTTCGCGACGGTAAGGTACAATTCTAGCTCGTACGCGCTGCCCGCCGACGGATAAGGCCTTGTGCTGTAGGTGACGTCGGAACCGCCTTCGAAATACGGCTCGCTCTTCCATTCGGACAAGACGCGCGCGCTGGTGTCGAGAAACTGCGCGAGTTCGCCGAGCGTGACCGGATTCTTGTCGTCGAAATCCCGTGTTGAATGGCGTTCGCGCAACAGCTTCGGGAAGCGGGAGTTCGGCTCCGGGGAGGAGAATTTGCGCAGGTCAATCTTGCTGCCGGCCCAGGGCGGACGCACTGCCGGCGACGGCGGAACGACGCCGGCATAGGTGAAGGCGGCGCCGACCGGATTGGCTTGCCGACCCTCCGTGCTCCGCGTGTGAAACACCAGATCGTGGAAATCCCAGAGTACGAGGTTGCCGTCGCCTTCGTTCACCCGCAGGCCTTGTCCGTCTTTCGCATCGAGCTTGAGCAGGATCTGGCTGTCCAGCAACAGTTCGAGCAGATGGAGGGTGGAGGGAGCTATCTTCTGGTTGAGCTTGCCGATCTTCCGAGGGTGCGACAGCGCCGCAAGGGTGGCGGCGATGGCGGGATCGCCAATCCGGAACAATGCGCCGGCGCGTGGCGATTCCAGCACCAAATCGTTGCCGCGCCGGCGCAGAAAGGCAAAGCGCGATAGCACAATGGTGTCACGACTGCCCAGCTTCGCGCGCCGCGGCCAGTATTCGGGGACTTGGGGTTCGATGACCACAAAGTCCTGCGTGTTACGCGAAGAGGAGAGGCGGTATTCCAGAAGCCCCTGCCGGGCCAGGCGACGCACCAGGGCGTCGACCTCTCTCGCGAGGGCGCTCTTGCCTGCAAAGGACGCGAGCGGAAGGCCGGTGCTCAGACGTCGCGCGCAGTCCATCGCGGCCGCGCTGAATTGTCCGAGGTTGACGGAATAGTCGCCCAGAATGGCGGTGATGTTTCCGTCCGGCTGCATCTGGAGGGAGAAGTTATGGCTCAACCGGGCGGCAATGTCTGGCGCGATCTTCCTGGTCGGCTTTTTCCGGGGAGCGCGCACGAAAGAGCAGCCCTTCAGGTGTGTGGAAGGAATGAAGTCAGATCGCTTTCCGGTCGCGGCCGGTCCAACAATCCGAGCTTCACCGGCACATCGTAAAGGCGACCCGGTGCGAAACGGCGATAGAAGTGACGCAGGCCGGGAACGAGCACTCTGACGACCGGAACCTCGACGTCGGGACGTGTCTGGTCGAGGACGAGGAAATCGTAACCTGAACGGGCGGCGATCTCGACGCAGGCAATGACCTGGTCACGCGTATTGTCGTGAAGCTTGAGGCTCGGCGCCGGGGGAACGATCGGGTGGTCGCTCGGTGTCAGGAACGGGTAGTCTTCCAGGCGCAGCGGCGTGACACCGTCGAGGGTCGGCTTCTCGCCGCTTGCGCCGCCCATCATGCCGACGGACATAAATTGGGTCAGTTCGGTGAGGGATCGCAGCAGCGCTATATGGCGGTCGAAATGCGCGCCGGAACCGAACTCGATATTCTCGTGTCCATTCTGCATCCAGTGCATGATCGCCACGTAAGTCGGAATGCCGAGATCCGTGGTGATGTCGAGCACCCACAGCTTGCGCCCGGCTTCCGCAAATTGAGCCTGGAGATCCCGAACATAGAAATCGTCGAATTGCCCGAGATCGACCTCGGCGCGTTGCACCCGGTTGTACCACCAGATCGCGTAGGCATCGCGCTCGATCAGTTCGAGGAAGCCCTGAACGATGGCTTCGTCGCGGGTGTTGCCGGCCGCACAGCCGTTGGAATCCGTATGAAAGCCGCCATAGAAGAAGTACAGGAGGCCGGTCGGCAGATATTTGAAGCGTTTGTCGCGCAACGACGAGACCGGCGACCACTCGGTCCTCGTCGAGGGATCGAACGGCTCGGGCACCGGATGGGGATCGTCCGGCTGCTGCAGAAACCTGGTCTTGAACTGCGTTTCGCTGAAGAGCTGGACGTCGTTGGGAAGAAGTGCGTCGCCAGGCGCGAAATCGGCAAAGCGGCGCGTCGTCCTGATCTCATCGCCCTGGAAAATGCCCGAATAGCGTTCGATCGACTCCATCAGCGCGCTTGCCTCGCCCTGTTCAGCCGTCGAGCCCTTGCCAAAGCTGCCCCCGCTCAATCCGGACCTGAGCTGGTCGACGCTGTGGGCTGGCGCGGAGAAATTGTGCTGGGCGAAGTAATTGGTGTTCATCGGCAGGTCGACGTCGATCCGCTCGAGCCGGGTGACCACGCCGGTCAGCGGGCTCACATGCTTGCGGAAGCGCGACACCGTCGACCGGGACGTCACGGTGCGATATCCACCGCTGGTCATGACGAGCCTCTTGCCCTCGGCAATCTCGACCAGGGCCGGAGATCGGCGCGGGTTGTTCAGCTTCCTGCTGCCGCAGGTCGGACATTGCGGACGTCGCGTCACGTAGTGCTTGGCGATGGCGGCGCCGGTCAGGTCGAAACTTGCGATGTGATCGCACAAATCGGTGCGAAAATCCGAGGCAATTGCCTTGGCGATCTCGACGGCCGCAAAATGGATCCCAGTCTTGCCGACGCTTTCTCTGACGAGAGGCGATATGGCAACCGCACGCGCCGGTCCCCGGTCAAGAAACCCCTTGATCTCCCGGTTGCGGATCATGCGATCGAACAGGCAGGTCCAGCAGGCGCTCTCGCCCGGTTTGAACATGGGCCCGACCAGCGGAAACGCGCCGGACGGCTGTACCAGCAGCCATGGCGTCTTGCTGGCTACGCGTTCGTGGTTCAATTCGGCGAGCCGCCCGTCAAGATAATCGTTCACCAGCGTGATCGTGAGCTGCGGCGAGCGCTTGGCGATTTGAACGCCGAGCTTACTCAAGGCCGCGGTCAGCTCCTTGGCGCCTTTGACGTCAATCGAGTCGACCTGAACGGGGCAATTGCGAAGATTTTGTTCCGCGATCTCCAGGGGCATGCCGAGGCTTGCCAGGAAACCGCCGACGGCGTCGTCGAACGCTTTCGGGGTCCGCGCAACGACATATCGGCGATCGAGCAGCCGCTTGATTGCTTCCTCGATCTTGTCGGCCGGGAAGCGCTTCGAAAGCTGGCGAATGATCTCCGACCTGGCCTTGCCGTGTTGCCCGATCGCGGTGGCGAGGGCGCAGTAGAGCTCGCCGTGCAGGAAGAATTTGCGGTTCTCGGAATAGAGACAAACCGCATCGGGAGGCAGCAAGTAAGCGGTGAAGTTCGGTGCAAATCGGAGAATGTCTTTGCGGGTCTGCCGCGCAACGCGGGTCTTGCGAGTTGCAGTCATTGAGTCAGCACGCTGATCCTGTTGCCGTCACGCTAGATCCCCGGCGCAAGATGGATCGTCGCGACCGCGCGCCGGAATTTTCCCAGAGAATTGAAACGAATTCAGCTGTCACCCGCAAGCCGCCGATGCAGGCGTCGTAGCGAAATCAAGCAATTGGCCGGACCCTTTCTTGAGGCCGGCCAATGACCTATCAACCCGTGAATTTGACATTCGGAATGCGCCGGGGTCTAGCACACGCGGCAGCGGCCCCACGATGCGCAGCAACCCGCGCATGATACGGCGCATCCCACCACACCAACGCCACAGCCGACAGCACAGCCAACTGCACAACCCGCACATCGGCAACCGACGCCACATCGGCAACCACGGCAAGCCCGACAGCCTCCGCAGCCGCGGCAACCGCCGCATCCGCGCCATGCCAGCTGCACGCGGCTACCGGCGTTTTCCTTGTCGAAGAGATGGAAGGTGGCCAGGCTGACGTCAGCCATTTCCTCTTCATCGAGCGTGATTGCCTGGCCCGTTCCAAGGTGCGGCAATTGTTGTACGTCGGGTGTCGGCACGGCGGACGCCGATGCGCCTCCCGCCAGCGAGAACGTCAACCCTGCGGCTCCGAACGCCGGCACGGCGACTTTGCTTACTCGCTTCTTCCCTTTAGAAGTCTTCTTCGCCTGCCGCATGGTCGAACCTCCGAGCATTGCAAGAAGTATCCCAGCCGCGGTAAGTCTACGCCCAGGAAATAACGCGGGCAACAATTACGCGCACAAAAGCGCGGGGCTGCACGTTCGGGATGTATTCATCTTCATGAACGGCAACCGGCACGGCCGGTTGACACAACGCGTCAACGATCAACGCTCTCGGTGCGAGGGCAACTTGGTGCAGTGCCGCAATCGCATCCAGGTTTGAACGGAGAGATCGGCGTGGCGGATCAACTCGGACGTTTCGCTTGGTACGAACTGCTGACCACGGACGTCGCGGCGGCGGGCGCATTCTATCGCAAGGTCGTCGGCTGGGGCGTGACGGATGAATCGACTCCGGAACTGCCTTACACGGTGCTTCGTAGCGGCGGCACCCCACTGGGCGGCCTTATGGATATCCCGGAAGAGGGGCGAAGATCAGGGGCAACGCCGAGATGGATGGGTTACGTCGCTGTCGACGACCTGGACGGGGCTGCCGCGCAGATCAGGCGTCTCGAAGGCACGATCTTTGTGCCGCCGACCGACACCAATATTGGCCGAATAGCAGTCGCTGCCGATCCGCAGGAAGCGACGTTCGGGCTGATCGAGAAACCGACATATGGCCGATGGAAACCGGGCCGGCTGGACGAGCCCGGGCGCGTAGGCTGGCATGAGCTATTGGCCGCCGACCGGACCGTGATCTTGGATTTCTACAGAGAACTATTTGGTTGGCAGAAGGCTGACGCTCAAACCGATCCAGCGGACTGGTACCAATTGTTTTCGGCGGGGGGGCAAACGGTCGGCGGCATGCTGACGAAACTTTCGAGCGTAGCGCAGCCATGTTGGCTGCATTACTTCAATGTCGACGACATCGGCGCTGCGACGAAGCATGTGAATGCTGGTGGAGGCCGGATCCTCCAGGGTCCGATCGAATTGCCTGATGGCTGCTGGATCGCACGATGTGTGGATCCCCAGGGCGCGCTGTTTGCACTGCAGGGTGCCGGGGGTCATGCAGGCATCGAGCCATTCTCGGCCTCGGAAGTCGGGTGGTCCGCCAAGTGGGGCGGCATCGCCTCCCAGGGGAGAATTGTGCTGCCCAAGCCGAAGCGCTAGCTGCTGCGGCGTTCGTCCGGCGCTGGCGCGACCCTGCAATAACCCGCGCCCGGAGCAGGGGAGGCCTGCGCGGGGCCGATCCGGGTCGTTTCGGGGCAAGTTCCCGTTGCGCGCGCCCAGCCCGTGCGCTATCCGGCCGGAAAGGCCTGAGGCGGCTTCCATTTTTCCGCCCGGCTGACCCAACCGAGGACGGAAACCGCCATGCCAGCCTATCGCTCCCGCACCACCACCCACGGCCGCAACATGGCGGGCGCCCGCGGCCTCTGGCGCGCGACGGGCATGAAGGATGCCGATTTCGGCAAGCCGATCATCGCGGTCGTGAACTCCTTCACCCAGTTCGTGCCCGGCCACGTCCACCTCAAGGACCTCGGCCAGCTCGTGGCGCGCGAGATCGAGCAGGCCGGCGGCGTCGCCAAGGAATTCAACACCATCGCGGTCGATGACGGCATCGCCATGGGCCATGACGGCATGCTCTACAGCCTGCCGTCGCGCGAACTGATTGCCGACAGCGTCGAGTACATGGCCAACGCGCACTGCGCCGACGGCCTCGTCTGCATCTCCAACTGCGACAAGATCACGCCCGGCATGCTGATGGCCGCGCTGCGGCTCAACATCCCCGCCGTGTTCGTCTCGGGCGGCCCGATGGAGGCCGGCAAGGTCACGCTGCAGGGCAAGACCAAGGCCGTCGACCTCATCGACGCCATGGTGGCGGCCGCCGACTCCAAGGTCAGCGACGAGGACGTCAAGGTGATCGAGCGCTCGGCGTGTCCGACCTGCGGCTCCTGCTCGGGCATGTTCACGGCCAATTCGATGAATTGCCTGACCGAAGCGCTTGGCCTCGCATTGCCCGGCAACGGCACGGTGGTGGCGACCCATGCAGACCGCAAGCGCCTGTTCGTCGAGGCCGGCCACACCATCGTCGATATCGTGCGCCGCTATTACGAGCAGGACGATGCCTCCGTGCTGCCGCGCAACGTCGCCAACTTCAAGGCGTTCGAGAACGCGATGACGCTGGATATCGCCATGGGCGGCTCGACCAACACCGTGCTGCATCTGCTGGCGGCGGCCCATGAAGGGCAGGTGGAGTTCACCATGCAGGACATCGACCGGCTGTCGCGCCGCGTGCCCGTGCTGTGCAAGGTCGCGCCATCGGTCGCCGACGTCCATGTCGAGGACGTGCATCGCGCCGGCGGCATCATGGGCATTCTGGGCGAGCTCGACCGCGCCGGCCTGATCGACACCTCGGTCTCGACCGTGCACGCGCCGACCATGAACGACGCGCTGGAGCGCTGGGACATCAAGCGCTCCAAGAGCGAGTCTGTCCGCACGTTCTTCCGCGCTTCGCCCGGCGGCATTCCGACCCAAGTCGCCTTCAGCCAGGAGCGCCGTTACGACGAGCTCGATAGCGATCGCGAGAAGGGTGTGGTCCGCAACCTCGAGCATGCCTTCAGCAAGGATGGTGGTCTCGCCGTGCTCTACGGCAACCTCGCGCAGGACGGCTGCATCGTGAAGACCGCGGGCGTCGACGCCTCGATCCTGAAATTCTCCGGCCCGGCGCGCGTGTTCGAAAGCCAGGACGCCGCTGTGGAAGGCATCCTGGGCGGCAAGGTTGTTGCCGGCGAGGTCGTGGTCATCATTTACGAAGGTCCGCGCGGCGGCCCCGGCATGCAGGAGATGCTGTATCCGACCAGCTACCTGAAATCGATGGGCCTCGGCAAAGCCTGCGCGCTCGTCACCGACGGACGCTTCTCCGGCGGCTCGTCCGGCCTGTCGATCGGCCATCTGTCGCCGGAAGCGGCGGAAGGCGGCAACATCGGTCTGGTGCGTACCGGCGACCGCATCGCCATCGACATCCCGAACCGCAGCATCACGCTGGAAGTCTCCGACGAGGAGCTCGCCAAGCGCCGCGCCGCGGAAGAGGCGAAGGGCGATGCCGCCTGGCAGGCTGTGGGCCGCAAGCGCAACGTCTCGACCGCGCTCCAGGCTTACGCAGCACTCACCACCAGCGCCGCACGCGGTGCGGTGCGTGAAGTGAAGCGGCGCACGAAGTAAGCGCGGCACCGTCCGCGCCTCGCGCGCATGGTCAACAAGTCCTGAACGGCCGGCGAAAGCCGGCCGTTCGCATTAAGGATGCCTCGACGAAGTTCGGCAACTCGGGATGTTGCAGCGTATGCTGCTCGCGACCTTCGCAAATCCATTTTGGGCAACTGGGGCACCACCACAATGTCTCGTACTCTCGCTGTCGTTTTCTCAACAGTCGTCGCCGCGATTTCCATGACGAGCGCGGCCTCTGCCGGCTGCTACAATTGCTACGCGCCGCCGCCGTGCCAGACCTGCTACCAGCAGCAATACGTGCAGCCGCAATACCGCACCGTCGACGAGACCGTGATGGTGTCGCCCGGCGCAACCGTCGCACACCGCACGCCGGCGCAGTACCGCACCGTGATGGTGCCGCAGACCGTGATGGTGGCACCGCCGAGCGTCCAGTACGAACGCATCCCGCCGCAATACGCCACGCGCCAGCGCGTCGAGATGGTTTCGCCAGGCTATTCCTATTACGCGCCGGTGCAGATGGGCTGCGCGTCCTGCGGCTACTGAGCCATCGCAGCGACGAAGAGTGTCGGGCGGCGCTCCTTTGGGGCGCCGTTTTCTTTTGAGGCAGCAAACGAGGCCCGGAAATGGACGCGAATCCAACCGGGCCTCGCAACCGGCGACGCCCTGGGCGGTGTCGCCAGTGTCCGGGATTGCTGAGGGGCGGCGTGTGTCGGCGGCCGACATGTTGCGAAGCTAGACGAACAGGCTGACGCTCGCCTGACAGATCGCGTGCGGCGGAAAATTCAGGCTTGGGGTGAGGGCGCGCGTTTGGAGGTGCCGGTACCAACGGACGGTGGCGCGACGCGCCGCCGCCATTTCTCTCGATGCTGGAGCTCTCGTACCGGCCGCGTATTAGGACAGCTTCAATGCCATGTGAATTACACCGGGTTCGCGGGTCGTTGCTGGCTTGAAGCCAAACTTGTCGAAGACGCGGAGCATCGCTGCGTTCTCCGGTAGCACTTCCGCGGTCAACTCCGTCAAACCGGCCTCGCGGGCGATCGCGATCAGATGGTGCGTCAGCAGCCCGCCGACGCCGCGTCCCTGCCAGGCATCGATCACGACGAAAGCTGCTTCGGCCCGTCCAGGCTCGAATATGACATAGCGACCACCGCCGATGATCATGCTGCGGCTCGCCTCTTCCGTGCACGCAACCAGCGCCACGTGGTTTCTGAAATCGGGTTCCATGAAGAAAGCGCGTTCCCGTTCGGAAAAATGACGCTTCGTCACAAAGAAGCGGCGTTGGAGCGATTGAGCGCTGGTCTCCTCGAGCGCGGCAAGCATGTCGGGCTCATCCTCGGGACGAAGCGCCCGGATATCGACCAATCGTCCGTCGCGTAGTCTCTCCTGGCGGCTGTAATTTGCTGCATCCGGCACTTAAGCTCTCCCGCGGCCCGATTGCGGCGTGCCCCCGCGGGGCGGTTGGTCGATCCCGATTGACGCGAACGCCGTCACCAACCGTTGACCTAAATCAACGTCAGCGACCGCCGACCTTTTTGAATGACCTCGCGCGACGACGAGGTCGAACATGGCGATCAAAGACTTAAAGCTGCCTGATGGCCCGATGTCGGGGCTGGTCGCCTCGGCCGTGGAATACATGGTCGATGCGGGACAGCGCAGCGTCCTGTTCCTGGACATCATGCGCCAGCGCGGCGACCAGTACCGCGATCACGTCGCCCAGACCGCGCCGCATGTGCTGCAATATGCTGCTGAATTGGTCACGGACGGCCGGAAGCTGGACGAACCGGTCAACTACGCGCTGGTGCGCATCGTTCCGCCGAAGGATGTTGAGATCGACATGAGCCGGCGGCCGTTCGTCGTGGTCGATCCGCGCGCCGGCCATGGACCCGGCATCGGCGGCTTCAAGGCCGATAGCGAGATCGGCGTCGCCATGAAGGCGGGGCATCCCTGCTACTTCATCGGCTTCCTTCCGGAGCCTATGCCCGGGCAAACCATCGAACGCATTGCGCGCGCGGAAGCGATCTTTATCGAGACGGTCATCAGCCGTCATCCGGACGCCGACGGAAAGCCCTGTGTGATCGGCAATTGTCAGGCCGGCTGGGCCGTCATGATCCTGGCGTCACTGCGGCCGGAATTATTCGGGCCGCTGATCATCGCCGGTGCGCCGCTGGCTTATTGGGCAGGCGTGCATGGCAAATACCCCATGCGCTATTCCGGCGGCCTGCTGGGCGGAAGCTGGCTCACGGCGCTCACGAGCGATCTCGGTGCCGGCAAGTTCGACGGTGCCTGGCTGGTACAGAATTTCGAGAACCAGAACCCGTCGAATACGCTCTGGACCAAGCAGTACAACGTCTACTCCAAGGTCGATACCGAGGCGGAACGCTATCTCGATTTCGAGCGCTGGTGGGGCGGACACGTCAATCTCAATGCCGAGGAAATCCAGTTCATCGTCGACGAACTCTTCATCGGCAACAATCTCGCCGCCGGTCGGATCGATATGTCCGATGGCCAGAAGGTCGATCTGCGCAACATTCGTTCGCCGATCGTGGTGTTCTGCTCCAAGGGCGACAATGTCACCCCGCCGCAACAGGCGCTGGACTGGATCCTGGACTGCTACGCCGACGTCGACGAGATCAGAGCTTACGGACAGACTATTGTTTATACGGTTCACGAGAGCATCGGCCATCTCGGGATCTTCGTATCCGGCGGCGTGGCCAAGAAGGAGCACGCTGAGTTCTCAAGTAACATCGATCTGATCGACGTGCTGCCGCCAGGACTCTACGAGGCCACGTTCGAGGCCCGTGGCAACGAGACGCTCAATGCGGATCTTGCGGCTGGCCAGTGGGTGATGCGCTGCGAGGCCCGCACGCTGGACGATATCCGCGCAATGGGCGGAAATTCGCCCGAGGATGAGCGGCGCTTCGCTGCGGCCAAGCGTGTCTCGGAGCTAAATCTCGCGGCCTATCAAAAATTCTTGCGGCCGTGGGTGAAGGGCATGGTGACGCCCCAACTCGCGGAATGGGCCCGCAACATGCATCCGCTGCGGCTGCAATACGAGGCGTTCAGCAGCCAGAACCCCTGGATGTCCACGGTCAAATCGGCTGCAGATCGTGTCGAGACAGACCGCAAGCCGGTTTCAAAGGACAATCCATTCCTGTCATTCCAGGAACAAATGTCGAAGCAGATCGTGCACGCGCTGGATAGCTGGCGCGACGCGCAGGAGGCGCTGAGCGAGGCCGTCTTCCTCAACCTCTACGGCTCACCACTGCTCCAGGCCGCGGTCGGCGTCGACCCTAATTCCGTGCCCTCGCGCCACCGGGAGATGTCGCCGGAGCATCGTGCCATGCTCGCGGCACGGATCGCCGAGCTAAAATCGCACATCGGTGAGGGCGGACTCCGCGAAGCGGCCCTCCGTGCGCTGCTTTATGTTGGTTCCGCACGCGGCATGGTTGATGAGCGCAGCATCGAGGCGTTGCGGCAGGTTCGGCGTGACCATGCCGGCGCCCGCATGACGCTGTCGGAATTCAAGACGCTGGTGCGTGAGCAGTTCTTCATGCTGCTTCTTGATCGCGAAGGTGCTCTCGCTGCGATCCCGAAATTGTTGCCCGACGACACCAACCAGCGGCGTGCGGCCTTCGCGGCGATGCGCGAGGTGCTGTCGGCGAGTGAGGACATCACCGGCGAGCGGGCCAATCGCCTGAAGCGCGTCGCCGCGCTCTTCGGTCTGGACGGAGAGGCGGAGTTGACATCGAACGTCGCCCCTTTCGATCCCAAGGCACGGGCGTCGTAACGCGGATTGGCAGGATCGGGAGTGACATCATGTCGGCCGACACGACGCAAACCCAGCCCGGCAGCAAGTATGATCGGTTAATTGCGGCGGCGAAGGGCGCGCCGCCAACGCCGACTATCGTGGTGCATCCTTGCGACGAGACCTCGCTGCGCGGTGTTATCGACAGCGCAAGCGCCGGCATTATCCGGCCCGTGCTCGTCGGGCCCGAGCGGAAGATCAAGGATACCGCCGCCCGGTGCGATCTCGATGTGTCCGGCTTCGAGATCGTTGATGCCGCGCACAGCGACGAAGCCGCGGCCAAGGGCGTCGAGCTCATCCATGCCGCCAAAGGCGAGCTGTTGATGAAGGGCAGCCTGCACACCGACGAATTGATGCGCGCCGTCACGGCCAAGACCGGTGGCTTGCGCACCGACCGGCGTATCAGCCATGTCTTCGTGATGGACGTGCCTGTCTACGCGGAGACCATCTTCGTGACGGATGCGGCGATCAACATCTTCCCCGATCTCGACGCCAAACGCGACATCATTCAGAATGCGATCGACCTCTACAATCAGGCAGGGTTCGGCAAGACGCCGCGGGTCGCGATTCTGTCTGCCGTCGAGACCGTGACCTCGAAAATCCCCTCGACCATCGAAGCCGCTGCCCTATGCAAGATGGCCGATCGCGGCCAGATCACCGGCGGCATCCTCGACGGCCCGCTGGCTTTCGACAATGCCATCGATCTGGAAGCCGCGCGGATCAAGGGCATCACATCCGAGGTCGCCGGCCGCGCTCAGATCCTGATGGTTCCGGACCTGGAGTCCGGCAACATGCTGGCCAAAAATCTCGCCTATTTCGCCAAGGCCGATGGCGCCGGCATCGTGCTCGGTGCGCGCGTGCCCGTCGTGCTGACCTCGCGCGCGGATTCCCCACGTGCGCGGATGGCGTCCTGTGCGGTCGCCGCGCTCTATGCTCATGCCCGGCGTCAGAAGGCGCCGACGGTTGCCGCGTGATCGCCATGGATACGATCCTCGTCGTCAATGCCGGCTCGTCCAGTGTGAAGTTTCAGGTCTACGCGATCGAAGGCGACGGTGCGCTTCGTCGTCAGATCAAGGGACAGATGGACGGTATCGGCAGCCGACCGCGTCTGCGGGCAAGTGGCCCGAGCGGCGATCCGATGGCCGATCGGGCCTATCCGATCGAGGCTGTGCCTGATGTTCCGGCGGCGATGGCCGTTGCCGGCGACTGGCTGCGGGACGAACTTCGCGTCACGCCGATCGCGGTCGGTCACCGGGTCGTGCATGGCGGGCCGGACTATTCGCGGCCAGTACTGATCGACCACGGCGTCGTGTCCCGTCTCGAACGATTTGTGACCCTGGCGCCGCTGCACCAGCCCCACAATCTGGCGCCGATCCGTTCGCTGCTGGCGAATTTCCCGACGCTGCCACAGGTTGCCTGCTTCGACACCGCATTTCACCGCACGCATGATGCCGTCGCCGACCACTATGCTATTCCGCATCAACTTCATGCCGAGGGTGTCAGGCGCTATGGCTTTCATGGGCTGTCCTACGAGTATATCGCCCGGACGCTGCCGGGCGTGGCGCCCGATATCGCGAAGCGGCGCGTGATCGTTGCCCATCTCGGCAGCGGCGCGTCGATGTGTGCGCTCAAGGACGGGCGCAGCGTCGAGAGCACCATGGGTTTCACGGCGCTCGATGGCCTCCCGATGGGAACGCGTCCAGGGCAGATTGATCCCGGGGTGGTGATCTATCTCATCTCCGAGAAAGGGATGTCCGCCTCAAACGTGCAGAATTTCCTTTATCGCGACTGCGGATTGAAGGGGCTCTCCGGTGTCAGCAATGACATGCGCGAGCTGGAGGCGAGCGCGGACCCCAAGGCGAAGCTCGCGGTCGACTATTTCGTCTATCGGATCGGTCTCAGTGCCGGCATGCTCGCGGCCGCCTTGCAGGGCCTCGACGCCTTCGTCTTCACGGCCGGGATCGGCGAGAATTCGGCGAACATTCGCGCGCGCGTGGTCGAGCAGCTCGGATGGCTCGGCGTCACGCTCGATCCCGTCGAGAACTCCCGCAATTCCAGATTGATCTCGCGTTCCGACAGCCGCATCCCCGTCTACGTCGTGCCGACCGACGAAGAGCTGATGATCGCACAGCATACGCTGTCGCTGTTGATGAACGGACAATCGACCAATCCAAGACAAGAGAGGGTGTCATGATCCCCGTGTTCCCGGATACAAAGGTTGCCCTGAAGGGCAAGAAGGGCCTCGTCGTCGGCATCGCGAACGACCAGTCCATTGCCTGGGGGTGCGCGAGGGCATTTCGTGCGCTTGGGGCCGATCTGGCCGTCACCTATCTCAACGATCGCGCCAAGAAACACGTCGAGCCGCTGGCGCAGGCACTGGAAGCGCCGATCTTCATGCCGCTGGACGTGATGACGGAGGGGCAGACCGAGGCGGTGTTCGAGCGGATTACGAAGGAATGGGGACAGCTCGATTTCCTGCTGCATTCGATCGCCTTCTCGCCGAAGGAGGCACTCCATGGCCGCGTGGTGGACGTCGGTCGCGATGGCTTCCTTAAGACGATGGACGTCTCTTGCTGGTCATTCCTGCGCATGGCGCATCTCGCCGAGCCGCTGATGAAGAACGGCGGCACGATGTTCACCATGACCTATTATGGCAGCCAGATGGTGGTGGAGAACTACAATATCATGGGCGTGGCGAAAGCGGCGCTTGAAGCGGCCGTCCGCTACGCGGCCGCCGAGCTTGGCCCCAAGGGCATCCGCGTGCACGCGATCTCGCCCGGCCCGCTCGCCACGCGCGCGGCGTCAGGTATCCCGGAGTTCGACGAGCTCATGGACAAGGCGCAGTCTAAAGCGCCGGCGCGCAGCCTGGTCAGCATCGACGACGTCGGCAACGCCACTGCGTTCCTGGCGCTGGATGGCGCCAAGCTGATCACCGGGGGCGTTCTCTATATCGATGGCGGGTATCACATCATCGACTGACCGCCCTCAGCGATAGTGGAGGGCGATCAGCTCGGCGACACAAGCGGGCTTCTTGCCGCCCTCGATCTCGATCACGAGATGATAGTTGACGCGCAAGCCGTCCGGCGGCACGTCCTCGGTTTCAGCGACGGTGACCCGGCCGCGGAGCTTTGAGCCGGCCGGCACCGGCGCCAAATACCGGATGCGATCCGCGCCGTAATTCAGCGTATTGCGCAGCCCTTTCAAGCCCATCACGGATCGAATGAACAGCGGAGCAAGCGAGAGCGACAGCAGGCCGTGAGCGATGGTGGTGCCGCCGGGCGCTTCCTTCCTGGCGCGGTCCTGGTCGACATGGATCCATTGCTCGTCACAGGTTGCTTCGGCGAATTTATTGATCCGATCCTGGGTCACTTCGATCCAGTCGCTCGCGCCGATCTCGGTGCCGACCGCGGATTTGATCTCGTTGAAGTCGCTGAATATCCGCATGGTCGTGACCTCGTCAGATCGTCATTTCCGGGATGTTGTCAGGAATGACCAATTCGGCCTCTGTCACCGCCACAACCTCGCCAACGCTGACACCTGGGGCGGTCTCGAGCAGCGTCGCCTTGCCGTCCGCAAAACCGATGACCGCCATGTCGGTCACGACCAGATGAACCGGGCGCGCCGAGGTCAGAGGCAAGTTGCATGTCTTGACGATCTTCGACTTGCCCTTCGCTGCATGTTGCATGGCGACGATGACCCGCTTTGCGCCGCTGACGAGGTCCATCGCCCCGCCCATGCCCGGCACCATCTTGCCCGGGATCATCCAGTTGGCGAGAAGCCCATGCGCATCGACCTGGAGGCCGCCGAGCACGGTGACGTCGACATGGCCGCCGCGGATCAGTCCGAACGACATCGCGCTGTCGAAGGTCGCCGCACCTGGGAGCGCGCTAATGGGGCGGCCGCCGGCGTCTGTCAGCGTCGGATGCGCCATGCCTTGTTCGGGAATCGGCCCGGTGCCGATCAATCCGTTCTCCGACTGAAAAAAGACTTTCAAATCGGCCGGAACGTAATTCGCAACCAAGGTCGGAATGCCGATGCCGAGATTGACGAGGTTTCCGCTCTTCAACTCCCTGGCGACGCGTCGGGCGATGATGATCTGCGGGTCCATGATCTCACCCGTTGGTAATCAGGTAATCGACGAGCGGCGCCGGGGTCACGACGTGATCGGGCGCGATGACACCGACGGGCACGATGTTCTCTGCAGTGACGATGACCGTGTCGGCAGCCATCGCCATGACCGGGTTGAAGTTGCGGGAGGTCAGCGCGTAAGCGAGATTGCCGAGATAGTCGGCGAGAAACGCGTGAACCAGCGCGTACTGCGCCCGCAATGCCGTCTCCAGCAGGAACGGCTTGCCATCCACCTCGATCTGACGCTTGCCTTCGGCAACCAGCGTTCCGACGCCCGTCGGCGTCAGCACCCCGCCGAGGCCACATCCGCCCGCGCGGATGCGTTCGACGAAGGTGCCTTGCGGCACGAGATCGACGGCGATCTGGTTCGCGAGCATCTGCTGCTGCGCCTTCGGATTGAGGCCGATATGCGTTGCCGTCAGCCTTGAGACCAGCGTAGCGTCGAACAGCTTGCCGACGCCTTTGCCGGGAGTAGCGGCGTCATTGCAGATCAGAGACAGGCCGGTCTTGTTCTGCCGCACGAGTTCGTCAAGCAGGCGCTCCGGGGTTCCGACGCCCATAAAGCCGCCGACCATGACGCTCGCACCGGCCGGGATCATCGCAACGGCTTCTTCGACGGAAACGGCCTTCATGGGCGGAACTCCGGTCGGAGGTGCAGGTGAATACTGGATCGATGTTGGGGGCGGGCAGACTCTCGGCCTTGATCTGCGTCAAGGTTGCCGGGTCATTCGCGCAGGTCAACGCCGACGCCTGCTAGGGTCTCGTGCCAGAGCCTGCGCACCTCGGCGTGCCGCCGTTCGAGCGTCGCGCTGACGGCGTCCCGGAAAGGTAGGAGGTCCGGGCCCTTCAGGAACAGAATCTGCGCCTGCAACAGCCGGCCGCTCTCGAACTCGATGCGGCGCAGCGCCATCACGAAGGGATCGTTCGCGTTCGCTTCCGTCGGCAGCAGGGCCGCCGGCCGGATCCCGGCATGGACCGCATGTGCGAGCGTCGCGAGGTGAATGGTCTGCGCGCGGGTGTGATCGGCGATGCCTTCGATCGGGGCGGGAAGCCAGGCCATCTCCCAGGATGCCGCCATGGGGCCCAGCGCGAGGTCCGGGACCCACGCGGTCGCGCGCATGAGAAGCGAGACGATCTCGCTCTCGCGATAGAACTGCGCGTTCAATTCGGTCTGCCAGGCGGCATCGAATCTCGCGGGCAGGGCGACCGCGAATTGCCGTGCCAGCGCACCATGCGCAGAAACCAGGAACGCGGCGACCCGCGTCTGCTGGCGCGGCGGCACGCGTCCGTCGGCTTGCAGCGGTCCGAAGAACGCGCTCATATTGCTGGCCTCTGCACCGGAATCGCGCGCAGATGGTCATAGCCGGCGGGAAACGGCGAAAAGTCCCCGCCGGCCTCTTCCGGCGCGATCAAGACCTGTTTGTTGCCCTGCCAGCGGCCAGCCAACACGTCCTCGGCGAAGCGCGCCAACAGGTCGGCTGTTAGTGCAGCCTTTTCGAGCGTGAAGGCGTGATAGGCCCTCGGGATGATGACGAGCGCACTGTCAGGAATTTCCACACGCAACGTCTCGTGCAGCGCCCGCGGCGTGAGGAAGTCGAACTCGCCGTTCAGGATCATCGTTGGGACGGATATTGAGGAAAGCCGCGGCGTCAGCGGCTTGAAGTCGAGGAAAGACTCCATCAGGTTCTGAAGGGCGTACACGTCGTTGACCAGCCAGCCCTGCCGCTTCACGTTGTCGAGCTTGTCCAGCAGCGGCTTCAACCACTGATCAGACAGGTTCATCGGCAGTAACAGATCCTGGAGGTAGCCGGTGCCGCCCAGAATGAGGCCGGTGCGCAAGGCGTTGCCGATCAGTAGCAGTTGTGGCGAAAGCTCGGCGAAGCAGCTCATCGGTACAAGACCCGACAGCCGCGCGCCATGCTCGATGGCATAGCGCAGCGCGATCAAGCCACCGAAACTGATGCCACTGAGGAAGACCGGACCGTCGCCAAGCTCGCCGATCAGGCGATGCAGCACGGCGATGTGGTCGTCCTGATCGATGAACAGCGCGGGCTTGTCGGAGACGCCCTGGCCGAGCAGGTCGAAGGTAGCGACCCGGAACCGCCGTGCGATTAGCGTGTCGCGATACGTGCCCCAAAGCTCGGAATACTGCGTGAGACCGTTGACCAGCACATAGGCAGGCGCATTCGCCGGTCCGTCGAGCTCATAGCGGATACGATATGAGCCATGACTGAGGAAGGGCATTGCGGGGACCGGCCAGCGTGACGATGACCACGATCCTCAAGGCAGGCTCAAGGATTCCATTGAGCTAAATCAAACCTCAGGAGGAGGTCCAGCCTAGCGTTCGCGCAAAATACCGCCAGGAGGGAGTTCGTCATGAACGGGAGAAGCGCACTCAAGCGTTGCTTCGTCAGCCTGATCCTGTTGCTGGTCGGTACCGCGCTCGCGGTCGCCCAGCCGTTCACGCGGCGCTCGTCGCAGATGCAGCATGACGGGCTCAAAAAGACCTATGAGATCGCGAACTTCCGGCTTGGCGGCAAGTACGACCTGGCCAATCCCTCCAAATGGGAGAATGGCGGCGAGGGCGGCGTGACGCTGGAATCGCTCGGGGCAGGCAAGCTGCGTACCGGATACATCGCGATCGGCAACGCGCGGCGCAATGCCGCCGGTGAGATCACCAACGCGGTCGTGATCAATTCCTATTATTCCGGCGATTCCACCGATATGTACGAACAGTGGGTCAAGGGCGCGGCCCTGTCGGGCGGCGTCCCGATCATCGGCCCCGGACGGCCGATCGACACCGACCGCTACTACGTCATCATGGTCGACCCGCTCGGGACGTGGGGCGCCAGCAAACCGTCCGACGGCCTCGGCATCAAGTTTCCGCAGTACAGCTACTACGACATGGTGCAGGCGAACTACCGCCTGCTGCGCGACGAGTTGAAGGTGGCGCGCGTCGCGCTTGTCACGGGCGTCTCCATGGGCGGCACCCAGACCTACGTGTGGGGGGTCATGCATCCCGAATATATCGGCGCCCTGATGCCGATCGGCGGCACCACGCAGTCGGACGGTGAAGACCCCGTCGGCAACTGGACCTTCCAGATGATGACGGCCGCGATCGAGGGCGATCCGGTCTGGCAGGCGACCAAGGGCGACTACTACAATCTGCCCAAGGAGAAGCACCCGATGCCGGGTGTGGCGTTCGGCTGGTCGATCCTGGGCATGACGGGCTACGACTTCGGCTTCCGCACGACCCAGAACTGGGCCGCGGTCCAGCCCGAGATATTCTACTGGGATCCGCCGAACGAGAAGGCCGGTCTGAGCGTCACCAACCGTGCCAAGCTCTATGACGCCGTCGATCTCGTCTGGCGCAACCGGGTCGGTGAGACCCACAACATTAATCCATATCTCGGCCGCATCCAGGCGCGCACGCTGGTGATGCACATCACCAACGACCTCTGGCTGAACTTCAAGCTGGCGCAGAAGGCCGTAGATCGCGTGCCGGGCGCGGACCTGATCGCGCAGGAGAGCCCGGTCGCCCATTACGGCGTATTCCCAATCATCAACCAGCGCAAGAACGATCCGAAGTTCGTCGCCTTCATGGACGACGTCGCGGCTCTCGATCGCGCGAGGATGTTCGTCGACAAGAATTATCGCGTACCGGGCGTCGCCGAAAACATCGATCCGAGCAAGTCCTTCTGGAAGGACTTCGTGACCTATCCCTATCCGGTCAAATACGCCAACGCCAAGGACAAGATCGGCAACACCTGGCAGATTGGTTACATGGATGAGTATGCCGGCACCGACAAGGATCCCAAGGTCCTCGTCATCATCCACGGCAAGGGCGCATTCGGCGGGCACTATGGCAACATCATGCAATATGCGCTGCGGAGTGGCTTGCGTGTGATCGTGCCGGACTTGCCGAACTACGGCATGTCCGGGCCCGGTAATCTCGATAAGAGCCCGGCGCGCACCATGCAGGATATGCGCGAGGTCATCTACGATCTCGTCGTAAACCAGCTTGGCGTCAAGAAAGCCTATTATCTCGGCCACTCGCTGGGCGGTCAGTTCGTCACGGGGTACGCCCTGACCTGGCCGGATGCGGTGCAGGGCCTCGCGCTCGAAGCACCATCCGGACTCGAGGAATACCCGCGCGACATCACGATCGCGAAAGACAAGAAGGCACCTCTGTTCCAACCGGGACTCGGTCGCGACTTCGACAAGTGGAAGCAGATCTGGGACCAGACCGGCATCCTGGCGGCGGAGAAGGCCCGCGACGAGCAGGGCATTCGCGACTTCTTCTATTTCAAGAAGCGCGACCCCGACACCGGCGTGGTGTCGGCGGCGAAGAGCGGCTACTTCTTCAGCGACAGCGAATATGCGCGCTTCCATACCGAGCAGCGCGTCGGGCTTACCAAGGGCAATCCCAAGGAGCTCGAACAGTGGTGCAACGTCTTCATCTTTGACATCTACACGATCGGGGCCGAGCTCCAGCAGGATGATCCGAAGAACCTTTACGAGCGGGTCACCCAGATCAAGGCGCCGATCTTCCTCGCCTTCGGTGACAAGGAGCCGTTCATCCCGACGCCCGCTTTCAACGGGCTGACCGATCTCGGACGCGACGTCATCACGCCGTTCATGACGCGCATGACCAACGCGGGCAACCGGCCGATTCTGAAAATCTATCCGGAGACCGGGCACTTCATCCACACCGACAATCCGGTGGAATATTCCGCCGACGTCGTGGACTTCGTCACGAAGGGAACGGTCGACACCTCATCGCCCCTCGGCACAGATCGCATGATCAAGGGGTCCGTGGTATCCGCCCTGCCAGTGGCGCCGACACCTCCCGGTGCGGCACCAACCGCCGGTCTCAACAAATAGGATCGGTCTATGCCACGGGTGCAGGCGGGTGAAATCGAGCTTGGCTGGCGGGAGTGGGGCCGAGGCGAAGTGACCGTCGTCTTCATCCATGGCAATCTCGCCAGCAAGGACTGGATCGAGCTGGCTGCGCCCTTGTTTCCGACGGGCCTGCGCGTCATCGCCATCGACTGGCGCGGCTGCGGGGACAGCGACCGGCCGAAGCCTGCCGCCGATTATGCGAACTACTCCATGCAGCAGCATGCCGAGGACATGCTGGCGGCACTCGACATGCTCGACATCGGCCATTGCCATCTCGCGACGCATTCGACCGGCGGCATCATCGCCGCCCGTATGCTCTTGATGCAGCCGCAGCGTTTCGGACGCGTGTTCGCACTCGATCCGGTGACGCCGCTCGGCATGGCTTTCAATGCCGACCAGATCGGCCTGTTTCGGGCGATGATGGCGAGCAAGGACCTGACACGGACGATCATGGCGACCGCGGCGTCCTCGCTGTTCGTGCCCGAGAGCATGGCGCCGAACGCCGTGCCTCGATTTCGGGAGGGATTGAAGGACATCCAGGCGTTGTTCGACCGCATCATCGAGCAGACCTTTGGCGTCTCCGAGGGCATCTGGATCGGAACGCCGGTCAACCTCACGAAGGAAAGAGAGAGCAGGGAGCTCGAGCGCCGTATGCCGGAGCTGAAGCATCCGCACCTGGTGCTATGGGGCGAATGGGACGGTTGGATTCTGCCAGCCGATCTTCACGTCATGGCCGCTGCGATGCCGGATTGCCGTCTCGTGATCGTGCCTCGCGTCGGGCACTCGATGAATCTCGAAGTACCCGCGCTCTACGCCGGTTATTTCGGCGCCTGGTTCGGAGGGCTTACCGCGTAACTGCTAACACCTGAAGGGAGAGACGTCATGGCAGAGATCAATCTATCCGCAGATAACGTCCGTGCGGCGCTGACCGAGGCACTTGGCCGCCTGCGCAAGGCCAACGCCGACTATTTCGAGATGCTGGAGAAGGGGATCAGTTCGTCGCCTCTGCCGATCGCGAACCAGGCGAAGGAGTTTTGCAGTTTCATGCAGCGCAATGTCACAGCGACCCTGGACCTCAGCGACAAGCTGATCCATGCCAAGGATGTCCAGGACGCGCTCAAGCTTCAAGCCGATTTCTTCCAGGAGCAGATGCGGGCCCTGACCGACCAGACCAAGACCATGGGTGAGGCGGCGATGAAGGCGGCCGGCGGCATGTTCAGTCCGAAGAGCTGAGACTGCAACCACGGTACTGACAGACGCGGTAGCGTCAGAAAGGTCTGGTATGGCCGAGACCAACAAGCTTTCTGTCGAAAAGGCACTCCAGAAGTTGCTTCGCGACGAACCCTTGGAAACGGCGAGCGAGCAACGAGACGAAAAAGCCGAGGCGCTCAGGGAGGAGATCAAGCGCATGCGCGCGCAGAGATCGCGTCTTGAACGATCACCCGGCAAGGACAAGTGAGATCCGGTATCATCGGATGATGCCCCGGTTTTTCGTCGGCATGCTGGCCCGTGTCGCCAACAGCTGGTCGGTGGCCGTGCTGTTTGAGGTTCTGCGCAAGCCGCTCGACAATCTGGCCGATTTCAAAGCGCCCGGCTTCACATGGCCGTAAGCCGAGGAGCGGAGTGGGCGCAGCATGCGTGATATCGCCACATCGGGGCTGGTTGCCGATTTCCTGTTCGGCTTCGGCGCGCTGTTCGCGATCATCAATCCCTACGGACTGGCCTTCATCTTCCTCGACAAGACGAGAGGTCTTTCTGAAGACGAGCGCGCGAGCCTTGCGCTGCGGGTTGCCGGATATGCCTTCGTGGTCCTGCTGGTGTCGCTGTTTCTGGGCAGCCAGATCCTCAACTTCTTCGGCGTGACCATCCCGGCGCTCCGGATTGCCGGCGGCCTCGTAGTCGCAGCGACAGGCTGGTCCATGCTCCACGCACCCTCGGGCCCGGCCGGACCTCACGAGGTCTCGTCCCCCGATCATGCGACCATGAAGCGCATGGCCTTCTTTCCCCTCACAATTCCGCTGACGACCGGGCCGGGAACGATCGCGACAGCCATCGCGATCGGGATTAGCCGCACCAGCAGCCTCGATGCGATGTTCCAGTCATCGATCGTTTCGCTTCTGGTGGCGTTCGCCGTCACCGCGGCGATCTACCATGCCTACCGGAAATCGAGCGCAATGGCGCGCCTGTTCGGCGAGGAGGGCACCAGCGTGGTGACGAAACTGTCGGCTTTCCTGCTGCTCTGCATCGGCGTGCAGATCATCCTCACCGGCGTTTCCGAGGTCGCGCGGTCCATATTGGACAGCGCTCCGCGCGCTATCCAATCGGTGGAAACACGCGGACCGCAACACCAATCGGCCAATGCGACTCCGATGTTGGTCCGGTGATGATCAGGTAGAGTCCGTCTCCATCGGCGTTTGGCGCTCTACCTCGAGCGGTTTGAGCCTTCCAGCCATTCCTCAGGAAAAACCGTCCTCTGAACCCACGGTCAAAAAGCCGCGGTCAGTGATCTGTCACCGCTCCTCCAAACAACGCTAGCCAAGAAGTTGAACTCATTGCAAATTCTGACGATCCGCGCGGAGCTCGCGTACAATGCTACGGTGACGAGCTACGAATGGACCCGCGCAAATTCGGCACTACGCCGATTGGGCGGGCAGGGGACTTCGTCAGGAACGCGGCTAAGCGTGCCGCTATGAGGCTACCTGATGGGCGAGCTAGCCTGAGTCTTTCAGTCGATTGACGCTCAGATCGTCACCGATAGGCGCGTTGATTGTCGATGTTGCGTGTCTCGCGATCGGAGGCAACTGATGGCTCGATCGTCGAGCGGATCAGCATTTGAGTGAGCGCTAGAATAATAGCCCGCTGTCTTGCGGGCCAAAATCGCTCTGTGCGAAGCCCAATGGCGGTCGGGCGGTCGATTTTTCTGCAATCAGACCTGTGATAATGGGACAGAACTAAGCCGAATGGCAAAAGTCATTTCTAACAAGAGCGCAGCGGCAGGAATGTCCCATGAGCGTCTCCCAACTCACGAAGCGCGTTCGACGCGAGCTGACTTATTTGGACTATCCGGCTCGGGAGTGGACCGTCCCGCGATTTATGGACGGAGTGCCGGTTCTGGACGTGCTGGTTGTCGGCGCTGGACAGAGCGGACTGGGTATCGCGTTCGGCTTGAGGCTTGAGCGCATAGCAAACTTCAGGATCATCGATCGTTGCCAGCGCGGTTTCGAAGGACCTTGGCGCAGTTTCGCTCGGATGGAACGGTTGCGGACTCCGAAGGAGGTGACTGGGATTGATTTCGGCGTCCCGAGTCTAACGGTGCGTGCGTGGTACGAGGAAAAATTTGGGCGGCGAGCATGGGGTCGCATAGATACCGTCCCTCGGGAGGTGTGGCGCTCGTATCTGGATTGGTACCGAGACGTCCTGGACCTCCCGGTTGAGAACGAGGTCGAACTAATGTTGATTGAGCCGGCGAATGGCATCTTCCTTGCCCATCTCCGTCGTTCCGAAGGAATTGAGCGGGTGTATGCAAGAAAGGTTATTCTTGCGACAGGCTTTGAGGGAAGTGGAAGGTGGGGCGCTCCTAAGTCTCTGGTCGCCCATTTGTCGGCAGATCTTTACGCACATTCGGCCGATGATATCGATTTTCGCAAGCTTGCAGGAAAGCGCATTGGTATCCTTGGTGCCGGGGCATCCGCCTTTGACAACGCAGCTCTCGCACTTGAGGCGGGCGCCGCGCGAGTAGACCTTTGCTTCCGCCGTTCGGAGATGCCGCGGGTCAACCCACTCACTTGGATGAATTTTGCCGGTATGTTGGGCCACTTCGGCGATCTGACGGACCTGGACCGCTGGCGGTTCATGCGTCACATTCTTGAGGAGCTTCCGGTCCCGCCTACACAGGACGCTTATTGGCGATGCCGCGAGTTTGAGAATTTCGCCTGGCACCCCGACTGCGGATGGAGTTTCATCGACGAAGCTTGCGGTATTGCAAGGGTTCAAAGCAGCAATCGTAGATTCGAATTCGACTTCATGATTTTTGCGAGCGGCGTTGAGGCGGATCTCTCGGCGCGTCCCGAGCTCGCCCTATTCTTTGAACAAATAGCCCTTTGGCGCGACCGCTTCACGCCTCCATCGGGCGAGGAAAGCGAGGCCCTCGCGCGCTATCCCTATTTGGGCCAAGCCTTTGAATTCACGGAGCGGCACCGCGGCACTGCTCCGTTTCTGCGAGGGCTACACAACTTTACGTTCGGAGCGATGCTGAGCCATGGAATATCAGGAGCGGCCATCACGGGGATAAAATATGGAGTGCGGCGGCTCGTAAATGGCATCGCGCGTGATCTGTTTTGCGAGGAGTCGGCAACTTATTACCGAGATCTGCTGTCATACCAGACGCCTGAGTTGCGCACCTTGGACAGTGCATTTGTCTGGTTGAGCCAGCTTGGCAGTGACGCCACTGATTTCGAGAGCTTCGCCAATCAGCTGGATCAACGCCAGTTTGCCACGCTCCGCGCCTTGTTGCAGCGATCAAGGCCCCACGAGAAATCTCCGACTGTAAGGTCTTCCCGACTCGGTCGCACGAAGCGCACCTCGCGACCGGCGCGGCTCAAGAACAAAAAGCGGAAGTGAAATAACGACGGCGTGGTAGCGCGATGTCAGTTGCTACCGCTTTCTCTCGCGCTCACCACGAGGGCCCGTGGGTCGGAAGGCCGATCGAGTATTTCTGGAAGAAATGCCGTTTGACTATAGGTCGATGATATTGGAGAATATTTGTTTCACTGCCTTGCACATATTGATCACGGCCTAACGACCACCACCATCGGGAGGTAAGCAATGGCCTTCATCGCGTTTACAAAGGTGATCGATTTTACGACATTGACCGCCGAGCAGCGAAGACAACTCAAGAGCATTCTTGGAAAGCGCGAGAAGCAGCTCAAGAAGGCAATCAAGGATGTCGAGAGCGCCCTTAGCAAACTTGAACGAACAGGTGGCAAGTCCGGAAAGCGGGCGAAGGGCAGGCGTTGATCGGACGCTGATCAATTTACGTCAGGCATGATGTTGAGCGGTGCTGGTCAACAGCTGCCACGCTTTGGCTCATCTTTCATTCCTGAAACCGATTTCATTCCTGAAACTGAGCGTAGTTCGTCGACGAGATTTCTCGCGTCTGTCAGATCGGGTGTATCCCGACCTTCGGTGAACCAAGTGTATATAGGCTCTAAGAGGGACCAAGCCTCGAAATATCTGCCTTCGTTACTCCAATGCCGCGCGAGACAGATCGAGGCACGCAACTCCCACCAGCGAGCTTGTTGTCGCCGCGCAATCGCCACGGCTCGCTGCAGTGCGGCCTCTGCCTGGTCACGCCTGCCGAGTTTTAGGTTGATGTTGCCCCGAAGACGATACAACTCGGCCTCAAAGAAACTCTCCCCTGTTGTTTCGGCCAGCTGAACGCCTTCGTCCAGCAGGCGCAGTCCAACTTCAAGCTCTCCGAGCTGGGCATGAGCGAAGGCGAGATGGCCCAAATAGAGAGTGCGGCGGCACCGTTCAGAGTTTTGGTAAGTTGCCGTCAAAGCGCCGCGCATCAGTTCGATCCCGACTTGAAGATCCCCTCCTTGGGCTAATAGCGCTCCGCGGAAAAAACGTGCTCTTCGTTCAATTGCCGCAAATTCATGCTCGATGCTGAGCGATATCGCTTCGTCGGCGTGAGCCAAAGCGCGCTTTGCGTCGCCGCCGATTGTGCCCAGAACGACTATGTTCCCCAGGGCCAGGGCCGTCGTAAAGCTTTGTTCCCTCGTTCGAGCAAGAGTTTCAGTACGCTCGACGATTGTTGTAGACTGTTTAGGATAGCCAAGGACCAATAGCGTCGTCGAGAGCCACGCCAGGCTGTTCACCGCGTCATCGACTCCGAAGCGGCGATAGGTCGATATCGTGGCTGGATTGGTTGAGCACAGTGCGAGGGCGCGATCGAGGTGTTCGCGTGCGTCGGCGAAGGCACCCGTGAGATGCAATGATTGTCCAATAAAGCGCGTGGCTAGGACGGCCACGCCGGGATGATCATGCTCTGCGGCCAACGCGAGGCCGTACCGGGCATCCTCCAGCGCTGAGCTATACTCCGCGCGCACACTGTGGGCTAGGTAGCTGCCCCACAGGATCGTCATCCGTTCTTCTAGGCTGACACTTTCGCCTAGCAGCGCGCGAGCCCGTGAGAAGACCCGCGACGTTTCAGCCGCGGCATCGCCCTCAGTTGCGGCGACTGCAGGACCAAGGGCCAGATAGAAATCCAGTTCTTTGCGATCGCGTTGCGGCGAGCTGAGCAGTTGCTGGGTCAGCTCCATTCCTCTCGTGAGATGTTTTACAGCCTCGGCATTGGAGGAGCGCCCGAGCGCGCGCTTTCCGGCCTTGAGCCAATAGTCCGTAGCCTTCTCAAGCATGCCGGCTTCGGTGAAATGGTGCGCAAGGATTTCAGGGTCGTTCACGACGGCATCCTGGAAGCCTTCCTCTAGCACGCGCGCTATTTGCGCATGGAGTTGCCGCCGCCGTGTCTTCAGCAGGCTCTGATAAGCCGCATCCCTCACCAATGCGTGTTTGAAGCTATAAATGGCATCCGGCAGGTCACCTTCGCGGAAAATAAGCCCGGCCTCCTCGAGTTCGGAGAGGGAATGCTGCAACCGTGTTTCCTCTCGAGCGACCACAGCCCGCATCAAGGAATAAGAAAATTCGCGACCGATGGTGGCGCCAATCTGGGCGATCTCCTTCACCGAATGCAGGCGGTCG
Organism: Bradyrhizobium sp. MI1.7; assembly: GCF_055811795.1. Lineage (NCBI taxonomy): Bacteria > Pseudomonadati > Pseudomonadota > Alphaproteobacteria > Hyphomicrobiales > Nitrobacteraceae > Bradyrhizobium > Bradyrhizobium sp. MI1.7. The sequence continues at coordinate 59,835 of NZ_JBVVPO010000034.1, read as the reverse complement.
AGCCGCGCCATCAGGGAGTCGTGAAGGGTTTCCGGGATGGCAAAGGGCGGTAACGGTCCCCCGAGCTGATAGCGATCCTGGCATTCGATCAGAATGCCAGCTTCGAGGACAGCCTTGGTGAGTTCCTCCACGAAGAGCGGATTTCCGTCAGTCTTTGTTACGATCTGCTTCATCACGTCGATCGGAAGCGCTCGGCCATTGGCCACCTGCGTGGCAACACCTTTGACATCATCTGGGTTGAGCCGTCCGAGGACCAGGCTTCCGACATTCGCAAGACCGGTCCAGGGAGGCTCGAACTCTGGTCGAAAGGTAACCAGCGCAAGGATAGACAACTGTCGGGCTCGCTCTACGATGAGGTCGAGCAATTCGAGGGTGGTGTCGTCGGCCCACTGAACATCTTCGATAAGCAACAGGATGGGCTGTTTGCGAGAACGGCTCTCGAATTGATCGAGCAGCGCGGCAAGTGTGCGGCGACGCTGCTGGGCGGGGCTTAGCTGCGGTTTTGGATAACGGCTCGCGAATGGGATCGATAGCAGCTCAGCAAAAAGTGGTACTACCGTCTGAACTTGCGGTGCTCTCAACGAGAGGAGTGCCTCCAGCTTGTCAAGCCGCGTCTCGACGGGATCGTCCGCCTTAAATCCGGCACTCCTTTCCAACTGCTCGACCACGGGATGAAGTGCGCTGTTGGCGTGGTAAGGCGAGCACTGATAACGGAAATGCACGTGTGGTTGATGCTTAGCTGCACGTTCAGCCAGAGCCGCTGCTAAGCGCGATTTCCCGATACCCGGCTCGCCTGAGATGAGAACGATCTGGCCTTCGCCCGTGCGAGCCAAACGTTGACGTTCCAACAAGAACTCCAACTCGGAATCGCGGCCGATGACAGGGGCGAGTTCTGTCGGACGCACCGCCTCAAAGCGGCTCTCGGAAGCCGAGACGCCCTGGACGGCCCACGCGCTCACCGGCTCGCTAATGCCTTTGAGGTGGTGGGCGCCAAGGTCGCGAAGACTAAAGATATCGCCAAGGAGACGACGGGTGGAGTCTGCGACGACCACGGTGTTCGGCTCGACCAAGGCTTGCACGCGAGCCGCGATATTGGGAGCGCCCCCAACCACGGAGTGCTCCCGAAGTTTGCCTTCGCCGCCCAGGTCACCGACTACCACCATGCCGGTAGCGATACCGATACGCACCGCGAGCGGTTCTCCAGCGCGGGTTTCAAGCCGTGCGACAGCAGCAATGATATCGAGCGCAGCTCTTACAGTTCGTTCGGGATCGTCCTCGTGCGCAATGGGATAGCCGAAATACGCAAGAATGCCGTCTCCGCGAAAGTCGGCGAGAAAGCCGTCATAGGAGCGCGTGATACGAGCACAAGCAGCGTGATAGGCATCGATGACGGCGCCCATATCTTCCGGGTCAAGGCGTGCCGTCAGGGCGGTCGAATCGACCAAGTCACAGATCATTACCGTGAGGTGGCGCCGTTCCGCGTATTGCGCAATTGCAGCATTCACGACAGTGGAGGGAAGGCTGGAGGGAAGCGCACTGATCGCATTCACGAGGCGTTTCCGGTCGCCGAGTGGGATGCCAACCTTTTCGAAGTCAACTTCTATCAATTGCGGCAACACATCGCAATCTATGGCGTTCGCGATGAACAGGGACTCATGTCGTCCTAGGCCCAAACTTTTCAGCCAAGTCCCGATTTCCATGGCAGGACCCTTGTGTGTACGAACAGCTTCAGCGCATCAGAGCCGAATATTTGCTCGTCCTACTTAATTCTATTGGAAGCCATTCAAACGAACAGTTCGGCATGACCGCACCGACAATAGCATGCTGTCGGGTCCGGACATGTGAACAGCGTCGCAATTCGCAGCATCCAAATACCTGCGGAAACGCGCGAGCGCTTCCGGTTCGCGATGATGGTTGCGACCTGGGCGGCCCGTGAAATTGAGCGGACGATACGTCCGTGAAGCCAGGCCCGCCGGCTCACGCGGGCGGCCTACTTCGCGATCCGATATTTCCTGGCCGCCTTGCGCCTTGGTGGTGTATCCGGCGTACGCTGCTTTCCGAGGTCTCAAACAGAGGCAGGAGATAATGTCGGCTACAGAAATCCTAAAGAGCGCGCTCGCGCTAGCCCTTTATACTGCGGCGACAACAACGACGCTCGCAACCGCCCAAGAAGCGACATTTTCAGAAGGCGAGCGACTTGGCCTTGCGGCGTGTTTGTCCAAATGCCCCGATAACGACAAGGCATGCAACAATCGATGTATCTCGAGTTCTCAAACCAAGGGCCGTGTGTGGGGCGACGATGTGCGCGCTTGCATTAGGGGTTGCCGGGTAGGCACCCAAATGAAAGATCAGATATTTGGTTGTATAACGGGCTGCCGTCTTGATCGGATCGTCCGATAGAAGCGCGGTGGTAGCGTCGACACAAGCCGCTAGGGATTGCGGTACCGAAACGCAGGCGGCCCAAGCAGCAACCCGCCGGTTCGCGCTGGCGGGCTGAGCGTCTCTCGCAATGCCCTAGTAGGCGCGGCGGCCGTGCCGCCGATAAGCTGCGGGGTTTTCCACGCCCGCGAAGTATGGATTAATGGCGCACTCTGCGGCGCGGCCCGATGCCGAAGCATTGCACTGAGGCAGCGATGTGTAGCTGCAATCGTAATAGTTGGCCCCCGCGCGGTAAACGTGCAGGCAAACCGGAAAGGCCGGATTATACGTCTGAGCTGCCGCCGGCTCTGTTGATGCCATCCCGATTGCCAAAATCGCCAAGGCCGGAGTACGCATTGGAACCTCCATTCGGACATTGAGAACGCGTGCGAAGCTCCACGAGCCAGTACTTCGATCGTGCCCCGCGGAGGTCGCGACTGCGCCTGACGATCGCTACCAGCCCGCTGGTCACGCTGGCGGGCCGTCCCTTCTAAACTTCATTGCGATCGGTTCCGTTCCCGATGAGGAACTATACCGCTTTGGGCACAAGTGGACAGAACTGATTGCCGGTTTTTCCTATGCTCATGACCACCTGGCGACCCCATTACCGCCAAGGTGACCTCCAAACGGCCCCGGCAACTTAGTCTTTTGCTGGGGCCGCTTTTGCGCTGGTGCCGATCAGCCGGACATACGTCCCGCTCTCGTGCAGCTCGAGCCAGCCTTTCTCAACTGCATGCTTGATGCCGGCGCCGAACTCCAACCCGGTGGCCTTGAGCGCGTAGAGAAATGAAGCATTGAGCTTTTCGATGTGAATGCGACCGTCCTGGACGGCTTCAATGGTCTTCGCGAGTTTGCGGGCGGCGGCTTCAGGAGCGGCAAAGGCACGTTCGGCGGCGAGTTTCATGCAGATCGACTACCCGATTCTTCGTCCCCAGGCCGTACTGCTTCACCCGCACTTGTGGTTTTTGGCGTGCAGCGCGGTTCGGTCGCCAGTCATCTCACCGACGTAGTCGTCAATGGCGCTCATCAGCTTCTCGCGGTCGGCACGGCGATCCTTCCTGCCAAAGATGAGGTAGTGGCGAAGCCGGCCGAGTTCGGCCAGGTCGGCTGCTACCGCCTCGGCCCGCACTTCTTCCGCGCGCTGACGCATGCGCTCTTGGTGCCAAGCTCTCGCCGCCGCTCTGTTCTCTGCCTTGGTCATGACGCCATCGAACCGCGCAGGCGAGAGTCAAATTATCGATTCCTAGCGGCGCGGAATGCTCGCGAGCTACTGCCGGTCGTGGGTGTGGATAGATGCGGGACGCCATCGCTGTGATTCAAGGACCGTCTTGTCGCTCCTTCGATGCATCGCGTCGAAACACGACAGTCCATCGCGACGTCGGAAAGCTGATGAGATCGGCGGCGGCATCAGTGTTGGGATCGGGCGTCGCCTCGTCCGAACTGCGACAAATCGACTCGATCTCACCGCGACGCTTACGGCGCCACCAAGCGACGATTGTACGTTCGATTGTGCGCTGAAGCGAAAACCGCGAGCTAACTAATTGCTTTTGTTGATGTTTTGGCGGAAGGGGTGGGATTCGAACCCACGGTACCCTTGCGGGCACGCCGGTTTTCAAGACCGGTGCCTTAAACCACTCGGCCACCCTTCCGGACAGAGAATGGTTGTCGCTTAACGCAGTCGACCGCGCAAGGCAACGCGAAGTTGGCGCTTGCGGGGGAAAACCAAGTCCGATGGGGAAACGGGCCGGGAAGGGCGAAGCTCGGCTTCGTCGAGCAGTCGTTCGGCGCGGATTCGCTCCCGGTGTGGCTCGGCTTCATCCCACGACGACTGGAATGCACGCTACGCTCAATCACGCAGCGTTTGATGACCGGACACGTCCGATGGCCGGCGCTGAGCTTGAGCAACGCACTCGTGCTCGCATCCGCCTCATCCACACGACGCATGGCCAGATCTGTCGTTTCGATAAAGGTTGTATGAAATAGATCACGCAACCCCGAAAAATATTCGCGCTTGCTTCGACGTTGAAGGTGCGTGTCTACGTGACATCACCCAAAAGTTGTGATTAGTCTCCGGCCGCCTTCTTCGTCTTGCTGTCCGGGGGCTGGAATGGACACCGAAGCATTGACCGTTGCTTATGCGCGCGTGAAGGCGATCCTGGATGAAGCTGCCGGCGATAGCACCGCTGATTATGGTGGCGCTGGACGGTTTTGGGATAAGGGCGCACAGGCGTTGGAGGCGGCCGAGATCTTCGGCATCAAGATGGTTGCTCCAGTGCCGGAGGGCCACGCCTGCTGCATCCCGCCGCATGCGCGCAGCGACGCGTCCGGATTGATCAAGGGATTGCGCGGTGAAGCACCGTTCGACGGTGGCCGGTTCCCGGCGCTGCCATGGGGCGGCAAGCGCCTCGCGCCCGCTGACGTCGACCGCATTGCCGACTGGATCGATGCCGGTTGCCCGGATGATGCGACCAGCGTCGCAGTCGAGCTTGCGCCTGGCAAGCCGGCGAAGACCGCGACGGTGAAGGTGAGCGAGATCGCCGAGTTTGCGGTCGCTGCCGACGGCTATTCGCCGGCCGCGGATGCCGGCGAGCCCCGGCGGCGCATGAACATCGACTGCATGAGCGAGCCGCAGCTCGAACGGCTGCGCCGCGGCTTCCGCCGGCTTTACGATCTCGACCACTGGCCGGAAGACCGGCGCAACTACAACAACCAGGCGCTGATCCACCAGAACCATTGCCAGCACGGCTGGGAGCGCTTCCTGCCCTGGCACCGCGCCTATCTCTACGAGTTCGAACAGAACCTTCAGGACTTCGAGCCCGGGCTGATGCTCCCGTACTGGGACTTCACGATGCCGGAGTACCGGCCGGAGGAGCCGGACAAGGGCCGCATCATTCCGAATTCGATGAAGGCCTATCTCACCGAGGAGGCGGCTGAGACGCTGTTGGCGGCGCTCGACCCGGCGCCGACGGCGGCGCAGAAGAAGGCGATCCTGGCGCTCGCGCATGACCGCGTCACCTTCACCTCACAGCACAGCTTCTTCTGCTATGTCATCAGCAACATCGGCTATGCGGCCGTCACGCCGGATCCTGACAATGCCAACCGCCAGCGCTTCATCGACGCGCTGCTTCAGTCGAACTCGCTCTGGTATCCGCTGCGCTACCCGGCCGAATATCCCAAGGGACAGACGATCAACCAGGCAATCAACTATCATTACCCGTCGGCCGACGACATCGCCCAGATCCTGAGCCTCAACAATTTCCGCGACTTCGGCGGCGGCAGCATCTACGACGCGGCGTTCGGGTTCCTCGACCAGAATCCGCACAACACCATGCACATCTGGACCGGTGGGCAGAATCCGGATGCAGGGCAGGCGACCTATGTCTGCAAAGATGCCCCGACCGCGGCGGCTGCGTCGCAATCCGACGCCGAGACCACACGTCTGCGCGCGCTCGCCAAGCGCCGCAACGATGCCGTACAGGTCGGCGGGCGCCGTTTCCACGCCCGCCCGGATCTCTATTCGCAGCCGGGCTCCGGCGACATGTTCAGCAACCTGACGGCCTCCTACGATCCCGTGTTCTGGCCGATCCACGTCAATATCGATCGGATCTGGTGGGAGTGGCAGAAGCTCAATCCGAATGCGCTGCCGGCCGATCTCGATTCCGTGCTGTCGCCGTGGAACTACACCATCCGCGACACGCTCGACATCGCGCCGTTCGGCTACGAATACGTCCGCAGCTCGCATTTCATGCCGGTCGGCCTCGAGGCGCCGGTCAGCCGCTTCGTGTCGCAGCCGATCAACGTGCCGCAGGCCGCGCGCAGTTTCAAACGCGCGGAGATCCGCCTGCATCAGGTGCCGCAATTGATGCGCTCCTGCTTCGTGCGCGCCTTCCTGAACGAACCCGGGGCCGACGCCTCGACGCCGATCAAGGGCAATCCGCACTACGCCGGCTACATCTCGATCTTCGGACATGGGGCCTGCTACGGCGGTCCCGGCCATTGCGATATCCCGCCGCCGCAGCCGCGGCGCTTCGACCAGCGCGGGCGCAGCCACAATATGCCGCGCGTCCATCGCATCGACGTCACGGCCGCCGCCAGGCAGGCGCTCAAGAAGAAGGGCCCGCTGCAGATCACGCTGGTCGTGATCGGCGGCGACTACCAGGAGGAGAGGGAGCTTCTGAAGCTGGAAGGCGTGTCGATCAGTTTCCTGGATTGAGAAAGCGGCGGGGAAGTCATGGCGACGTATCGAATCCATCCGGGCATCGGCATCGCGCGCCTGGGCAACAGCGACAGCGAATTCTACCTCGCGCCGGAGACGCCCGCGGCGATGCCGCTCGCCTGCGACAGTTTCGGCAATCCCGTGCACGGCCCCGACGGGGTCACACCTGTTCCGGTCAAGACCTTCAAGGATGCGCAGGGCCGCGTGAAGCGCCAGGCCGCGCGCTTCCAGATCTTCGTCTATGACGAGGAGTCCCCGGAAGGCAGGCCGCTGGCGCTCGGCGATGCCGTGGAGGGCGGCGGCAATCATGGTGTGCTCGTCGACATCCAGTGGCGCGTCTATGTCGCCAACAAGAAAGCCTCCTGGTACCCGTTCACCGAGCTCAAGGGCGAGCATGGCTACGCCCCCGGCAGTGCGCGCCGCAACGCCGACATCACCGGCCAGGACCGCGACCTGCTCATCATCGATCCCGGCCCGCGCAGCGTGAATACGACCACCAACCGGCGCGCGCATTTCGATCGCTCGGGCGGCCCCGGCGGCTATGCCACCACGTTCCCGCCCAGGGGCCTCCAGCCGTTCGACATCGACACGCTCGGCGAGATGATGACCGACAACAAGGGCCGCCTGGTCGTGCTCGGCGGTCACGGCAATTCGGGCATGGACGTCAACGGCAGCTTCGGTCCGAAGATCGAGGACTATGCCAACACCGACGGCTGGTACGACGACATCTCCGACGGGCCGGTGATGGCGCGGCTGATCATGTATTCGAAGCAGGTCGGCCAGACACGCTACATCGACGTCGAGTTTCCGGCCTGGGTCGTGGTCGGCTATCCGCGCTTCGTCCCTGAGATCCTCGACATGATCACGATGGACGAGGTGCTGTACGATCTCTATGTGCGCCAGTTCGCCACCGACACCGGCATCTACGGTACGCTCGGCACCTATGACGATCCGCAGCAGATCCCGTTCCGCGACGAGGCGGCGCTGCGTCACTGGCAGGCCGGCCGTCTTGCCTGGAATCGCAACTACCGGCCGTGGTTCTATCGCGACATCTGGCCGATCCTGTTCCGGCCGGATGAATTCAGGTATCTGAACGATATCCTTCAGCAATCGAACTACCCGCACGATCAGGCGCAGCGCGGCACGTTCGATCCCGACAAATTATCGAAGACCCCGAAACGCGCGACGCGGCCGACGGCGACGGCAACACCGTCGGATGCACCGTTGCGCGATGCCAGTCAGGGCGAAGCGGTCATGGCGGTGGCGGCGGTCGCAGGTCCGACCCACTATTCCAAGGCCGACGATCCCTACGGACCGATGCGCCGCTTCCTGTTCGATCTGTTGCGCCGTGCGGGCGAGGCCAATTCCTTCCAGGTGCAGGACCGGGCATCGTCGCGCGTCCATTCGCTGCCGCTGATGCCATTGTTGTGCGGCGACAATCCGCTGACCAACGAGACGCCGTCGAAGTTTCTTCATCTCACCGAGTACCAGCTCTTCATCCTCGGCCAATGGGCGCGCGGCTGGTTCATCAACGAGAAGGAGGAGGGCTGGCTGCCCGACGGCTATTCACCCTTCGCGCCTTATCCGAAGACACCGCCGAAGACCGGTCGCGAGCTCGACCGCGGCGTGCTCAGCAACGTGCTCGGCGGCGCCTTTTGTCCGGGCGCCGAGCTCGGCTGGGTGATGCGCAACCCTTCGATCTACTGGGCGCCGTATCGGATCAACGCCGATCGCAGCGTCTCGGATTTCCTGCAGAGCGCCGCCCAGGCCAATCAGGACCACGGCACCGTGATTGCCGACCCGACCTTCAACGTCAACTCGCCGCTCAGCCAGGACAACGACTTCGAGACCGGTCTTCAGCCGGGTGACCTCACCAAATATATGGGTCTGCCCTGGCAGTCCGATTTCAACGAGTGCACCACGCAGCCGATCAACATCACCTACGCCGACTGGAACAATTTGTGGCCCGACAGCGACAATGACGATCGCTTGCGGCGCGACGAGAAGACCTGGACCACGCTGTGGTGGCCGGCGCATCGGCCGTTGCAGTCGTTCGAGATCGCCTCGGTCTCGAACGGTAAGCCCAATTACGTCTGGACCACGTGGAGCCGCGGCGTCCCCCAGACGCCGGTCGGCGACCTCAAGATGGTCACCGAGTGGTCGCTGCTTGGTTTCATCGTGCGCAATCCCTACGAGCCGGCCGTCAAGCCCGCCGACAGTTATCAAGGGCCCAAATACATCAGCGTCGAGCGAACAACGGGGGCGCGGCCCGATCCCAAAAGCGAGGCATCATGAGCGACAATCCATTCGTCGGACATTGGACCTATCGCAGCCTGCTCAATGATCCCGACGTCAACACGGCCTTCAACAATCTCGAATTCGGCCGTGGCACGCCGAGCGCGTCGATGCGAAGGTCTGTCATCTCGCGCGCGAGGCGGACGGCTGGTCGGTCGTTTGCGACGACGGCAACAGCCATTCGGCCCGGCTGATCATCGATGCGACGGGCCGCGCCCGCGCACTCGCCGACCGCCAGGGTTCGCGGGCGAAAGCGCAGGACCGCCTGATTGCGGCCTATGCCGAGGCGACGACATCGGGACCGGCCGCACCGGAACTGCTCGTCGAGGCCTTTGAAGACGGCTGGTGGTACACGATGGCACTCGACCAGGGCAGGCGCGCCTTTGCGTGCATGACCGATGCCGATCTCGCGCGTGGCCTCAGGCTGAACACGCCGGACGGCTGGCGCAGAGCTCTCGCCAGGACGCAATTCGTCTCGGCGCTCGCGAGCAAGATCATTCGGCTCGAACCACCCCGCTTGATCCCTGCGGGCAGTCGGTGCGCCGCAACGACTGCCGGCTTCCATTTCCTCTGCGCAGGCGATGCCGCGAGCGCTTTTGATCCGATCTCGGGTCATGGCGTGGTCAAGGCCATGCGCTCGGGCGTGTTCGCCGCCTATGCCGCCAGCGATTGCCTCGCGCGCGGTGATGCGGCCGCTCTCGATCGCTACGGCGCGTGGATCGCGCGCGAAGCTGCGGCCTACGCGACGACGCTAAGCGAGCACTACGGCAGTGTCTCGCGCTGGCCCGAGCGCCCGTTCTGGCGGCGCCGGCGTGCCGACGCGCCTTCACGCAATCCTTCGAGCAGTCTTCTGGAACAGTAGGGCGGACAACATGATGAAGAGCTTCGCGCGAATTGGTCTTGTCATCGCCGCGCTGGGACCGAGCCTTCCAGCATTCGCGGCGCCGGTTCCCCGTGCTTTCGAACCGCCGCCGACGCTGCCCGGACAGGGCAATGTCGTGGCCCTGGAGGCCGGCGTGGCGCCGGCCGTTGGCGGCTGCCGGCCGCAAGGATCGATCTCGCGCAGCGGCTCGATCGTCTCGGTGGTGCTCAACTTCGTGCGTGGCCGCTTCTTCATCAACAACCCGGATCCGACCGATCCGCAACCCGATGGCCTCGACCCCGTCGAGCTGCGCTCCTATGGCGGCTGCAAGTCGGGCCCGGCGATCTTCGTCAAGCCCGGGGATACGCTGCGCGTCGACCTGATCAACCAGCTCGCGAAGGACGACCCGAGCTGTTTGCCCAATCCGCCGGAGGGGCTGGGCTTGCCGGCGTTGGTCGGGTGCTTCAACACCACCAACCTGCACACGCACGGCCTGCACGTTTCGCCCGCCGGCAACAGCGACAACGTGCTGCTCAACATCGCCCCGCAGACGAAGTTTCCGTATGAGATCAACATCCCCAACGACCATCCGGCGGGGACGTTCTGGTATCACGCCCACCGTCATGGCTCGACGGCAGTGCAGGTGGCGAGCGGCGCCTCGGGCGTGCTGGTCGTCAAGGGCGAGCGTCCCTATACGCCACCGTCGTCGCAGAACCCGAAGCCGATTGCCGATATCGACACGGTCCTGCATGACGTCAACGGCGCCCCGTTCAAGGAGCAGCTCTTCCTGTTTCAGCAGATCGCCTATGCCTGCTTCGCCAACCAGCCGAACCAGCCCGGCGGCCCGTGGCAACAGATCTACACCACGCAGGGACTCTACAACGCCAGCAGTCCGGCAAATATCGCCAACGCGCCGTGGACGTGCCCGCTGGCGACGTCAGGCAATCCGGTAAGCCCTGGCGTCGTCGAGAACTTTGGCTTGCAACTGGACTCATCGTCGATCTGGGACACCAATGGCCGCTTCACCAGCGTCAATGGCATCGTGCAGCCGACGCTCACCGTGCCGGCGGGCGAGATCCAGCGCTGGCGTTTCGTGCATGCCGGCATTCACGACACGATCAACATTCAGCTCGTGCGGGCTACGCCGGTCGGCACAACGAACCTGATCGCGACTTCGGCGCTGAGCGGCAACCGCCAGCAGCAGAAGGCCGATCTTCTGGCCGCCTGCAACGCCTCGACGGGCACACTGATCCCGCAGTTCGAGATCGCATCCGACGGTCTGACCCGGACCAAATTGCGCACCGTGCACGCCTCGCAAGTCGGCGGCGTGCTTGAATCGAACTACATGCAGCCCGGCTATCGCAGCGACGTCCTCGTCGTATTCCCCTCGGACGGTGACTATTGCCTGCTCAACCAGGCGGCGCCGAAGGCAGAGCGCGTGTCCAACGGCAATGGCGGCGGGCAGGGGCCGTCGACCCCGCAATTGCTGGCCTACGTCCATGTGCGCGGAGGGCAGCCCGTGACGGGGGATCTGCAGGCTTATGTCGGCAAGGCGCTATACGATGCCAATCCGACGTTGCCGGACGCCGTTCGCACCGGGCTGCGTGACGGCGATCTGCGGCCGTGGGCGCCATTCGAAAACCTTGCGCCGCCGGCTGCCGGCAGCCAGCAGCAGCAGGCGGCCTTCGCGATCAACTTCCCGGCCTTCACGGTCAACAACGCCTCGTACGATCCCGACGTGGTGAACTTCACGCGCGAGGTCAACACCACGGACGATTGGCTGCTGTCCGCGCAAGGCGAGCCGCACATCTTCCATATCCACGTCAATCCGTTCCAGGTGATCGACGTCACCACCACCAACACCAACGGTCAGCAGATATCGATCTATAATCCCGACGGCACCTGCAAAGCTGACATCGTGTATGCCGACAAGCAGCAACTGGCCAACCAGTATTGCGGCATGTGGCACACATTCCGCGACACGATCATCGTCGAGAACAACTATCAGATCCGCGTCAGGACGCGGTACGACCGCTACATCGGCGAGTACGTCCTGCATTGCCACATCCTGGACCACGAGGACGCGGGCATGATGGCCAATATCGCGATCGTTCCTGACCTCAACGCGCCGGGCGGCGGCCTCGGGATGGCGGGGATGCGCCATGCCAAGCAGCCGACGGCGACACCCGCGGCGACGCCCGTAGGCCACAAACATTGATCGTCACAGGAGGTAGGGAGGATTGCGCGCGATGAAGATCGGCATTCCCGTCTACGACGGCGTCGACATGCTCGACGTCGCCGGTCCCTTCGAAATGTTCGACTGGGCCGACTTCGACGTCGAGATCGTCGCGGCAAAGCCGGGAATGAAACGGTTTCGCAACCGGGGATTTCCGTTCGAGGTCGCAAAATCCTTCGCGGAATGCACCCAGTATGATGCCGTCTGGATTCCCGGCGGCGATCCAGACGCGCTCACCGAGATCATCAACGATCCGCACCGGACCTACGTCCAGTTTCTGACCGGGCAGGCCGCTGGTGCGAAGTACATGTGCTCGGTCTGCGAGGGAGCAATGCTGTTCGCGGCATCGGGCCTTCTCGACGACCACTGGGCGACGACGCACTGGGCTTTCCTGGAATGCTTCCCGACGCTGTTCCCGAAGGTGAAGGTTGCCGACGGACATCCGCGTTTCGTGCTGGATCGCAATCGCCTGACCGGAGCCGGAATATCCGCGGGCCTCGACGAGGCCCTGATGTTGATCACGCTGCTCGGAGGCACGGAGCTGGCGCGTCAGGTTCAGCAAAACACCGAATACTATCCGGATCCGCCCGTGCGCAGCGCGATTCCCGCAGCGCCGCAGTGCCCGCTCACAGGCGTCAAGCCGCCGGGGTCGACGCAATAGGTCCGGCCGACCGAATGCATCATCTAACTATCTGATATGTTGATACTTCAATCGGCCGCGTCGACTGCCGGGTTCAACTCATGGAACCGTTTCGTTGCTTGCGCGTTGTCTCCGCATGACCGAAGACCTTTCCTTCCGACGCAAACCCCTGACCCCTGAGCAGCGCCAGGCTCGTGATGCCGCACGCCGGATCGAGGCCGAAAAGGCCATGCGCGATCACGAAGAGGCCCAGAAGGCGTTTTACGCCAACAAGGAACGGCTGAGGGCCGAGCGGCTCGCGCGCGAAGCGGCCGAGGCGAAGGGCTGACCGAACGCGGTCTCCGCCCGCAATCTTCTGAAGCGATCTCCCAACCGGAGACCGGCCGCTAATGCCGGTTGGACATTCCCGTTGCGCTCAAAGCCAGCTTGAGCGCCTGGACGGCGCCGGCGAACGCGCCGCGGGGCGCTTGCGCCTCGATCGCCTCGGCCGCGATCCGACAATCGTCGGCGACCTTGAGCAACCCGCTTCGCGCGAGATCCATGGTGGAGAGGGCGGCCTGCTCGAGGCAGACCCGTTCAAGCCGTCGAAACTCCCGCAGCTCTTTGTTCATGCGTCAGCTCTCGATGTCCCCCGGCCCATCGGGCGCCGAGTCTGCTTAACGGACGGTAAACATCTCTGCCTAGCCGATTTGGCTGGCGTGGCGCTGGTGCGTGCCGTGCCCACGCCCGGGCTGCGGCGCACCACCGCGCAGGCTTGACGGCCTCTGCCTTCCGGGAGGAAGATTCAAATGATCCTAAACTGACGAGAACCACGGAGACGCTCGCTCCCAGCCAGTCCGATTCTCTTCAGCGAAAACGCATTGGAGCTGACCATGACCACGTTCGACAAGCGCGAGCAGGGCTTTGAGGCCAAATTCGCTCACGACGAGGAATTCATGTTCAAGGCCACGGCCCGGTCCAACAAGCTGCTCGGGCTCTGGGCCGCGGGCCAGCTCGGGCTCAGCGGCGACGCCGCGGCAAGCTACGCAACGGCGCTGGTGACAGACAATCTGGAGAGCCAGAGCATCGACGATGTCGTGGGCAAGGTGTCCGGCGATCTTGCCGCCAAGGGCGTGGCGCGCGAGCAGGTCGCGCAGAAGCTTCAGGAGTGCCTGCACCAGGCGCTCGCGCAGCTCGAAGCAAGCAAACAATAAGAAGGCCGGCCGTTGCCCTCACTCGGCGTGCTTGCGCATTCCGGAGTCGCTGAGCCTGTCGACGTAGGCAATGCCGATCGCCGAGGCGATGAAGGTGATGTGGATCAGGACCTGCCACATCACGCCGGTCTCGGTGAAGCCGGCGCGGTTCGAGCCGAGATTGCCGGCCTCGATGAAGGTGCGCAGCAGCGCGATCGAGGAGATGCCAATGATGGCCATGGCGAGCTTGATCTTCAGGACGCTCGCATTGACGTGGCCGAGCCATTCCGGCTCGTCGGGATGACCCTGGAGGTCGAGCCGCGAAACGAAGGTCTCGTAGCCGCCGACGATGACCATCACGAGCAGGTTGGAGATCATCACGACGTCGATCAGCGCCAGCACGCTCATCATGATCTGCTGTTCGGTGAGGTCGATCGCGTGCCAGGAAAGATGCCAGAGCTCCTTGAGGAACAGCACGATGTAGACGCATTGCGCCACGATCAGTCCGAGATAGAGCGGCAGTTGCAGCCAGCGCGAGCCGAAGATGATCATCGGCAGCAGGCCCAAACGCGGCAACGGCGGGCGGGGTTCGGTGCGCAGTTCGGACTCGGGTCCAGGCTCAACCGACATTCAGGCAGCATCCTCGCGAGCTGAGATGATCTCGCCTTCATGTAACCCGACAAGATGGCCGGTGGAAGACGGCCAAGCCGCTGGCTGCGGCCGGCAGATCGCGCAGTCTCGTGCTACTGTGCCGAACGGCCAAAGAGTCAGGGCTTGAATCGGGAGGCGGGGGTGTCTTGGAGCGGCTTCGGCAAAGGGCTCGGCGGCATCGCGGTCGCCGTCGCAATCGTGGTTGGCGCCGGTGGCGCGGAGGTCTCGGCGACGCCGCTGACGCCGTTTCGCTACGAGGCGCAGGCGCAACGTCATTGCCCGCACGATCAGGTGGTCTGGCTCGATTTCAGGAAAGGCATCTACTACGGCAAGGGCCAGAAGCGGTATGGCCAGGGTTTCGACGGCAGCTTCGTGTGCCTGAGCGAGGCCCGCGACAGCCTTTATCGCCGCTCGCTATTGGGCCTGCGCTGAGCAGCGCGTGATTCGGAGGTTTGGGGGATGGCTATTTCCGGTCCGGCAGCTTCACCGGCACGTGCGGGGAGGTGCTGATCACCCGGGGGCTTCCGTCGGGATAGGTGCGGTCGCCGCGGATCAGCGATTCCAGAACCAGAAAAAATTTCTCAGCAAGCATTTGCGTCACCCTCGTTGGTGATGGCCTCTTGAAATGAGTCGAGGCGCCGAACGCAGAAATTCAATCAACTAAACGGGAGCAGGGCAATACCGGACAGAGCTGTATGCTGCATCGCGGTGTAGTTGTGGTTAGAAAGAAGGAGCCTGGTGGTGGTGCTCAGGCGAAGGCCAGTGCCACGAGGCTCGAGCAGAGAAGAAACAAGCCGCCGGCGGTCAGTGCCAGGAAGCCATCGGATACGAAGTCATGGTTGCGCATGGGACACCTGCCGCTCTCGTGTTCGATGCTCGGTCGGATCGATTAAGATTGTCCGAACGTGCCGTCTTGAAAGAGGTGATCCTTGCCGTCCGCGCGAATGCCCTCAGGCCCTCGTGCGGTAACCTTCAAACGCATGGGCCAGGAAGATCCCCGCGCTTACCAGACCCATCAGTGCCGAAACCGTCTCGATCATCGTCAAATTCCAGTTCGCCCCTGCAACCGAGAAAACGCGTGCGGCCTTGCACAGTCAAAAGAATTCCAGTGAACCACAAGACAATGGGGGTGGAGTGAGGATTTGGCGCAACAGAATGTCCAGGAGTGGCACAGAGCAGGGGGCCTGCGCTCCGTAGATCAACGGGGAGAAGCGAACGCCCCGTTTACCATCCCGGCGTGAACGCTGTGGGCTCCCCATTTCCGCCGTGTTCGGGTTGCGTTATCCTTACTGCTTCCGACGCGGTGGTGGGCCGCCTCGGATTTTGGGACCGGACAGCGCTCCCCCGTAGCCAAAGCGGGTTGGGTACGCCTCCGGCGAAGTGGTATTTGGGGCGCATGGGGATCCGACGGTCAGATTCGGTTTTGCGGGCCGCACGCGGTGTTGCCGCGGTCGCGACCTGCCTCGCGCTCGCCAATTGCGCCTCCTCGAACAAGTTCGCCAGCCGGGTCGATCCGAAGTACGGCGTGTCCTCGAGCCCGCGGGTCGTGGCGCTTGGGGATCCGGTTCCGAAAGGCGGCGGCACCTACCGCGTCGGTAAGCCCTATGTTGTGGCCGGCCGGACCTACGTGCCGGAGGAGGACGTCAACTACCGCGCCGAGGGTATGGCGTCCTGGTACGGCGACGATTTCCACGGCCGCCTGACCGCCAATGGCGAAGTGTTCGACATGACCTCGCTGACAGCGGCGCATCCGACTCTGCCGATGCCGTCCTATGCGCGGGTGACCAATGTCTCGAACGGCAAATCGCTGATCGTGCGCGTCAACGACCGGGGGCCTTATCACGGCAACCGGCTGATCGACGTCTCGAACAAAGCCGCTGAACTCCTTGAATTCAAAGGCAATGGCGTCGCCAAGGTCCGTGTCGAATACGTTGGCCGGGCGCCGCTGGAAGGCTCCGACGATCGCCAGCTGATGGCGACCCTGCGCACCGGGATCCCGGCGCCGTCGCCCTCGATGGTGCGGGTTGCCTCGGCAAGGCCCTTCGTGCCGGAGCTTCCGTCCTCGAACCGCGGCGCCATTCGCGGCGAGGTTCCGACGCCGGAAGGGCGGCCCTACAATCTCGGCAACACCTCCGCCGACATGGCGTCGCTCAACGCGACCTCGGAGATGTCGGCCTCGAGCCGCAGCCGGGGCCGGGGCCGGGCGCTCCAGAACGCGCGCGCCGTGTCCTATGACGAGGATGGCCGCTACGCGACCGAGAACGCTCCGTCATCGGCCGACGGCGCCGCCGAGGCCCGCAGCATCCTGAGCGGCCGCGGCCTCTACTAAGCAGGTACCAAGCCGGCAAATCCGGCGAGCGACGTAGCGCCGCTGGCACGTCGTCGCGCTCAGGGATCAGAATGGGATGCGCGCGCGTCCCGTGAACGTCCAGATCTGCGTGTTGCTGCCGATGCCGCCGAGTTCGGCGCCGAAGCCGACCGTGGTGCCGCCCGCCAGCCTTGCGCCGATGCCGCCCGTGACGCGGGCTGACCAGCCCTGGAGCAATGGTGTCGAAGCGAGCGGGATGCCGCCCGCAGCAACGATCGCGGCCGCATCGTCCTGCGTGAAGTAATAGTCGGCAAAGACGCCGGCATAGGGGACCAGCAGCACGCTATCGAGCCACGGCACGGGATAGGAGACCCTGTTGCCGGCAGACGCGCGGCCGCTCGAGAAGGTGCGGGCCGCCTGCTGGGTGCCGAGCGAGTCGACATAGGCGTTTTCCCGCTCCCAGATCGCGTAGACCTTGGCCGACGGTTCGATATTGAAATTGGCCCAGCTGTAGCTGCCGGTGAAGCCGGTCGCGAATATCCAGCGATTGCCGTTGAAGTTGCCTTGCGCCGTGCCGGCGGTGCCGTCATAGCCGATGCCGGAATAGGTCACGGCCACATCGTAACGCAGCGTCGGGATGATCTTCCAGCCGAGATAGGCGCCGACGGTCCAGCCGTCGCCCTTCAGCTTTCCGTTGATGTCGGTCTGGGTGTAGCTGAAGTTCTCGTAGCCGCCGGTCACACCGACCAGCAAATTGGGTCTCGCCCGGTAGGTCAGTCCCGACAGCAGGTTGATCTGCTGGCCGAAAAGCGTGGCCTGGGTTGCACCCTGACCGATGTTGCCGGACGAGCCCCATTGATCGATGCCGCTGCCGCGCACGTCGATCCAGAACAGCCAGTCCTTCTGCTCCCTGAAGCGCGCAGCCGGTGCCTTGGTCGGAGCCGCCCGATCGATCGCGGCGAAGGCGTCATCGATCCGCGAGGAGCCGCGCCCGCGGCCGCCGGTCCGGCCGGAGCCGCCGTCGCCCGAATAGGCGTTCAAACTTTGAGAACCGGGCTGCTGACCGGATTTGGGCTTGTCGTCCTCATCGCCGTCGGGCGCGGCGGCGAAATTGACGCGCAGCCCGCCCGCGCCTGGCATGATGTATTGCCCGCCGTCGCTGAACCCTTCGGAAATCGCGGTGTCAATCGAACCGGAGATCGCCTGTCCCGAGCTCTGTGCCACGATCTTGGTGACGTTGAGCTGGAGGGCGCGCAGCTTGGCGCTGTCGGCGGGAATGTCGACCGACTGGTTCAGAGCCGGCGATGTCGAGGCGTTGAAGGCCACACTGCCGTTGTAGGTCGCCGTGATGCTGTGATTGCCGACGGGGAGCGTGGTCGTGGCAAAGGTGGCGTCACCGGCCGACAGGGTAGACGTGCCGATCGGCGTGCCGCCGTCGTTGAAAGTGACCGTTCCCGTCGGCGTTCCGCCCGAACTCCTCACCTTGGCCGTGAACGTTACAGACTCGCCGTAGCTGCTCGGATTCTTCGACGAGGTGAGCTCCGTGGTGGTCGTCGCGGACAGATAGGTGAACCTGTCTGCCGCCGAGGTCGGCGACGTTCCTCCGGCCGTCGTCACGGTGACATCGACCGTGCCGGCGCCGGGCGGCGAGGTTGCCGTGATCGACGTTGCCGAATTAACCGTGAAGCTGGTCGCGTTGTTGGCGCCGAACTTCACTGCGGTGGCGCCGGTGAATCCGGTCCCCGTGACCGCCACGGAGGTGCTGCCGATCGCGGATCCGGAGCTCGGTGAGATTGAGCCGACCGTTGGTGCCGGCGTGTAGCTGAATTGGTCCGATGCCGATGTGGCGGACGTTCCGTCTGGCGTCGTCACGGTGACATCGACCGTACCGGCGCCGGCCGGCGAGACCGCGGTGATCGAGGTCGCGGAATTGACCGTGAAGCTCGATGCATTCGTCACCCCGAACTTCACGGCGGTCGCACCGGTGAAATTGGTGCCGGTGACGGTCACCGACGTGCCGCCTGCGAGCGGGCCGCCCGTCGGCGAGATCGACGTCACGGTCGGCACGGCGAAATAGGTGAACTGGTCTGCCGCCGATGTGGCCGAGGTGCCGCCCGTGGTCGTCACCCTGACGTCGACGGTACCGGTGCCGGCCTGCGATGTCGCGGTGATCGAGGTTGCGGAGTTGACGGTGAAGCCCGCCGCCGCGGTTGCACCGAACGTCACGGCTGTCGCGCTGGTGAAATTGGTGCCCGTGATCGTTACCACCGTGCCGCCGGCCGCCGGCCCCGACGTCGGCGAAAGCGACGTGACGGCTGGCGTGGCGACATAGGTGAACTGGTCGGCGGCGGAGGTGGCCGAGGTGCCGCCTGGATTGGTCACGCGGAGGTCAACGGTGCTGGTACCGGCGGGTGACGTCGCGGTGATTGATGTTGACGAATTGACCGTGATACTCGTTGCGGCG
Source organism: Bradyrhizobium sp. MI1.7 (assembly GCF_055811795.1). Taxonomy (NCBI): domain Bacteria; kingdom Pseudomonadati; phylum Pseudomonadota; class Alphaproteobacteria; order Hyphomicrobiales; family Nitrobacteraceae; genus Bradyrhizobium; species Bradyrhizobium sp. MI1.7. The sequence continues at coordinate 40,573 of NZ_JBVVPO010000034.1, read as the reverse complement.
GTTGCGCCGAATGTCACTGCGGTGGCGCCGGTGAAGCCTGTGCCCGTGACCGTCACGACCGTGCCGCCTGTCTGCGGACCCGTAGTCGGTGAGATCGAGGTGACGGTCGGCGCGGCGGTGTAGGTGAATTGGTCAGCGGCGGACATTGCCGACGTTCCGCCCACGGTGGTCACTCTGACATCTACGGTGCCGGCCCCGGCAGGCGATGTCGCGGTGATCTGGGTTGCCGAATTGACGGTGAAGCCGGCCGCCGCCGTGGCGCCGAACGTCACCGCCGTTGCACCTGACAGATTGGCGCCGGTGATCGTGACCGTCGTGCCGCCGCCCAGGGGGCCGCCTGTCGGCGAAATCGACGTGATGGAGGGAGGGCCGGCATAGGTGAATTGATCAGCCGCCGAGGTCGCGGACGTCCCGCCCGGCGTCGTGACCCTCACGTCCACGACGCCGGTCCCGGGCGGCGAGGTCGCTGTGATCGATGTTGCTGAATTGAACGTGAAGCCGAGCGCGGCCGTCCCGCCGAATGACACGGCCGTGACGCCGGTGAAATTTGTGCCTGTGATCGTCACCACCGTGCTGCCGGCCTGCGAGCCCGCAGTGGGGGAGATCGAGGTGACGGTCGGTGAGGGAATATAGGTGAACTGGTCCGCTGCCGATGTTGCCGACGTGCCGCCGGCTGTCGTCACCCTGATGTCGATCGTGCTGGTTCCTGCCGGCGACGTCGCGGTGATCTGGGTCGCCGAATTAACCGTGACGCCAGTCGCAGCCGTTGCTCCGAACACCACGGCCGTCGCGCCTGAGAAGTTGGTGCCGGTGATGGTTACGGAGGTGCCGCCAGAGCCCGGACCCGAGGTCGGCGAAATCGAAGTGACCGTCGGTGCCGGAACATAAGTGAATTGATCGGCTGCTGACGTTGTCGATGTTCCGCCCACGGTCGTCACCGTGATGTCGACCGTACCAGTGCCTGCGGGCGATGTCGCGGTGATCTGGTTCGCGGAATTGACCGCTAAACCGGTTGCCGCTGTTGCGCCGAACGTGACCGCAGTTGCTCCGGAGAGGTTCGTGCCGGTGATGATCACGGTTGTGCCGCCGGTCTGCGGGCCTGATGCCGGCGAGATCGACGTCACGGTTGGCGGAGCAGCATAGGTGAACTGATCCGCAGCCGAGGTCGCTGATGTCCCGCCCGGTGTCGTGACCCTGACGTCAACAGCACCGGCGGCACCCGCCGGCGAGGTCGCCGTGATCGATGTCGCTGAATTGAACGTAAAGCCGGCCGCCGCGGTCCCGCCGAACGTCACGGCCGTGACTCCGGTGAAGTTGGTGCCGGTGATCGTCACCGACGTCCCGCCGGCGGTGGGGCCTGCGGTCGGTGAGATCGAGGTGACAGTCGGGGCGGCAATATAGGTGAACTGGTCTGCCGCCGACGTCGCCGACGTCCCGCCGGCCGTCGTCACTCGGACATCCACGGTGCCAGTCCCGGCCGGAGATGTCGCAGTGATCTGGGTCGCCGAATTGACCGTGACGCCAGTCGCGGCCGTTGTCCCGAACGTCACGGCCGTCGCACCTGTGAAATTGGTGCCAGTGATGATCACGTTGGTGCCGCCTCCACCTGGGCCTGAAGTCGGCGTAATCGAAGTGATGGTCGGCGCGGGGACGGGCAGATTGATCGTGAACGTGTAAGCGGTGTTTGCTATCGAACTGCCGGAGCAGCCCACGTTGAAATCGCTGCAGCCCGGCGCGTAATACAGGATGATCGAGTCCTGTCCGTTACCTGTCTTGCTGTTCAGCGTGATATCGATCTCGGCCTGGCCGGCCTTCGCGGATTGACCGTTTTGGTTCGGGTTCGTTGGATGAAATGTGTAAGTTGCCTTTGACGTGGTCGGATTATAATCGGCCGCTGTGAGCAGTGGGCTGCCCGAATGGCCGCTCGAATTTGCGATCGGTGCATTGTAAAAGGCGTCTGTGCCCGCGACGGAATAGACGCCGTATACAACCGAGTCGTCGGCCGCGGCTGCGCCAACGGTCAAACACAGGCGATAGATCTGACCGACCGACGTGAAGTTGATCGTCACGCCCGACGTCGAATCCGTCGTTTGATCACAAGCCGCGTTCGCCGCTGCCATCGCGCCGAGCATCACGACGGCCGCGATGCAGATGCGTTGAGCCGCCCGCCAGAGAGAGCGCAATATCCGCGAAGGCTTAGCTTCACCATCGCGTGTCGGGACCGCCAGTTCCCCGACTATCTCTGGAATGGCCACCGCAATTGCGTGACTCACCGGCCCCCCTTAGCGGCAGCTCTCGATAGAGCATCCGCCTAAAATCCCTGATTGTGAAATTATTCGCCTATATCGTTGCGTGCATTTGACGGGACGCGGTGCGCAACGCAAGCGAACGAGCCAGCCAAACTGCCGGAACCAAGTCGCGGGCACTACTTTGCGGCGAACCGTTGCATAGCGGCAACAAAAGCGTGCTTTGATGGCAATCGACGGAAACGCTTGATGTATCAATTTATGGTTGCGCTTGCGCTTGACTGTCGACGCTGGCTGTTCAACAATCTCGGCGAGTGGGCCGCAATAAATTCATTCTTTAATTTAAGTGCCGCCGTCGTGGTTTGCATCATCACGCGACGGGTCGTTAGTTTTTTGGGGGAGGGGTCATGCCGTTACAGCCGGTTCTCGGACAGATCATGCCTTTTGCGGGCGCAGTGATTCCCAGAGGTTGGGCGCTGTGTAACGGTGCGCTGCTGGCCATCCAGCAAAATTCCGCACTGTTCTCGTTGCTCGGCACCTATTATGGCGGCAACGGAGTGACGACGTTTGCACTCCCGGATCTGCGCGGTCGCGCGATCCTCGGCTCGAGTGGCGCCGGCCAATATCCCGTGGGCATGACCGGCGGATCGTATATGGCCAGCCTCAATGTGCAGCAGCTCCCGGCCCACAATCATCTTATTCAAGTGTCTGCAGCGGTCGGAGGAGGCGGACGCGGGAGCGTCCCTCCCACAGGCAACGTCTTCGCGACAAACTCACTGCCGGCGACCAATCCGACGAAGATTTTTGCCGCAGCCGGGAGCGGCGACACGCCATTGGCCACCGCCACCAATCTGGTGAACGAAGGCGGCAACCAGCAGCATAACAACATGCAGCCCTATCTCACGATCAGCTATCTGATCGCGACGCAGGGGATTTTTCCGTCGCGAAGCTGAGCGGCTGCACGGCCGCATTTTCGCAACCGTAATCCATCCACTTCAGTTTTCCCACATTCGCGCATTCGCCGATCGGATCGGAACGGGCGCACACCAAAGGATCATATGCGATGGCAGATCCGTTTCTCGGCGAGATCAGGTTGTTTGGCTTTCCGCGGGTGCCGGACGGCTGGTTCGCCTGCAATGGACAGTCGGTCTCGATTGCCCAATTTGAGACGCTTTACGCCGTGATCGGCACCACCTATGGCGGCGATGGCGTCAACACGTTCAACCTTCCCGATCTGCGCGGCCGTGTGCCGATTGGACAGGGACAGGGGACAGGCCTTCCGAACTATACGCTGGGCCAGCCCGGGGGTGAGGAGAACCACACCCTGATCGAAGCCGAAATGCCGACCCACAGTCATGCGCTGATGTCCTCGACCGTGACGGCAACGGATGTAACGCCCGGGCCGACCCTTCATCTTGCCACGGCGTCAGCAGGTGAACTCTACGCACCGATTGCGAACGCCGGGACGTACTCCACGATGGCCCCCTGCGTCGCCACTTCGGGCAACAGCCTCGGGCACAACAACATGATGCCGAGCGTCGTTGCCAATTACTGCATTTGCTACGCGGGCGTCTTCCCTTCGTCCGGTTAGGCTGCGCGCGCATCCGTATTCAGTCTCGAGGAAAGACACCATGTCAGATCCGTTCGTCGGAGAAATCCAGGCTTTTGCGTTTCCTTTTGCAGTCGGCGGCTTCAACAGCGCCTGGCTGCCGTGCGGCGGCCAGCTCCTGCCAATTCAGGGTTACAGTGCATTATTTGCACTCGTCGGTACCTACTACGGCGGCAATGGCACGACCAATTTCGCCTTGCCGAACCTGAACGGTTCGGTCGCGATCGGCCAGGGGCAAGGTCCGGGATTGCAAAATTATGTCGTCGGCGAGACCGTCGGCAGTTCGACGGTGACGCTGATCGGCGACAACATGGCGAGGCACACGCACGCCCTGCAACTCGGCGACAAGAGCGCGACAGGCGCTACGGCAGGTCCCGGCGCGGCGGGGACCACGGTTGCGATCGACCCGAACTTCACCGGCTTCACGGCGCCACCCGGCAGTCTCACCTTGGTGCCAAGCGCCGTCACACTCACCGGGCAGAACCTGCCGCACGACAACATGCAGCCGACCCAGGCGATCGTGTGGTGTATCGCCTACGCGGGAATCTTTCCGGCTTTCGGCAGCTCCTGAACGATCTTGAGTGCGCGACGGCATGATTGACGGCGCGCCGCTCGACATCGTCCCGGACGATCCGGCTCTTCGGCTTCGGCCCGCAAGTCCGAATGACGAGCCGTTCATCCGGCGTCTCTTCGAGGAGGTGCGGACAGGGCAATTCACCGCGACCGGATTGTCCGGGCCGATCGTCGGCCAGATCATCGCGCAACAGTTCCGCGGCCAGGCGGCCGGCTATGCCGCGCAGTTTCCGCGTGCGATCTCGCTGATCGTCACACAGGACGCGACCGCGATCGGCCGGCTGCTGCTTCATTGCGCAAGCGAGTGCTGGCACATCATCGACATCGCGCTGCTGCCGGCCGATTGCGGTCGCGGCGCCGGCACGAAGATCCTCGACGCGCTCGAAGCGAGCGCACGGCAGCAGGGTGTCGGTGCGCTGACGCTCTCGGTGCTTGCGGACAATTCGGCCGCGCATAGGCTTTACCTGCGGCGAGGATTTGCCGAGATGGGGCAGGCGGGCGCCGTCCACATCGCGATGAAAAAGGATCTCGCCTAACGCACAGTCACCTCGCGCAGGAACTTCAGCAGCGCGGCATTGACCTCGTCGGGCCGCTCCTGCTGGACCCAATGGCCGGCGCCCTCGATGATCAGCTTCCGCGTCAGATTGGGTAGCACGCGCTCGAGCTCGTTGACGCGCTTGGCGCCGATCAGGCCGGTGATGACAGCGTCTTTCGAGCCGGCAATGAAGAGCGATGGCTGATGGATCTGCGCGTCCTGCCAGGGCGCCGTCAGCTCCCAGTTGCGGTCGAGGTTGCGATACCAGTTCAGCCCGCCGCGGAAGCCGGACTTGCGGAAGCTTTCGGTGAAATAGGCGAGGTCAGCCTCGCTGAGCCAGTTGGGCAGCGGCTCCTCGGTGAGCGCGTGACCGAGAAAGCCCTTGCCCTCCTGGACGAACATCGCGGCGCTGGGATCGGCAAGGCCGCGGCCGCCGAGCACGATGCGCATGGTGCGGGCAACATCACGCTCGAACTCCGCCTCGGCGACGCCGGGCGTCTGGAAATACTGCCAGTAGAAATTGGTGACGCCGCCCAGGCGCAGCAGATCGAGCGGCTTGCCGCGGCCGCGGAATGGCGGCGGCACGCTCAGGCCCGCCACCGCCGTGAAGATGTCGGGCCGGAACAACGCCGCGTGCCAGGCGACCGGCGCGCCCCAGTCGTGGCCGACCACCATCGCCTTGCTCTCGCCGAGCGCGTGCACGAGGCCAACGATGTCGCCGACCGTGTCGAAGATCGAGTAGGCGGCGACGTCCGCCGGCGCCGCGCTCTGGCCGTAGCCGCGCATGTCGGGGGCGACGACGTGGAAACCGGCGTCCGCCAGCGCCGGGATCTGGTGGCGCCAGGAGTAGGATAGCTCGGGCCAGCCGTGGCACAGCACCACCAGCGGACCCTGGCCGGCCTCGCGGATGAACAGGTCGATCCCGTTGGCCTTGATCACGCGGGTGGACAACATCGCTTTTCCGCCTTGTTTCAGGGGTTTGGTCGGGAAATATCAGGTGCCACGATAGGGGCGCGCCGAGAATCGTGCAATCTCGGGTTCGGCGGCCAGCCCCGTGTTGTTCGCACCGGTTCCTGCTGTTAGAACGCCGCTCTCAGGGCTTCGCCATGGCATTTCGTCTTTTTCCGCTCCGTCGCACCCGGTTCTCCGCCGGTGCGCTGGCGCGTGGGCTGATCGCGGCGGTTCTGGTGGCGGGCATCGGCTGGGGCGGGGCCCTCTACGCCGCCAACCAGAGCATCCAGGGCGCCAAGAAAGCCGAGGATTCCGGCTTCGATGGCGACGCCCCCACCGCGATCCTGATCGAGGCTTCCAGCGGCAGCGTCCTATTCGAGAAGAACGCCGACGAGCTGCGTGCGCCCTCCAGCATGATGAAGCTGATGACGGCGGAAGTCGTCTTCAATGCCATCAAGAAGGGCGACATCAAGCCGACCGACGAGTACCGGATCAGCGAGAATGCCTGGCGCAAAGGCGGGGCGCCCTCGGGCGGCTCGACGATGTTCGCCGCCATCAACAGCAAGGTTTCGGTCGACGACCTCCTGCATGGCGCGATCATCCAGAGCGGCAATGACGCCTGCATCGCGCTGGCCGAGGGCATCGCCGGCAACGAGAAGATCTTTGCCGCCGACTTCATGACCAAGCGTGCCCGCGAGCTCGGCATGACGAAGTCGACCTTCGGCAATTCCAACGGCCTGCCCGATCCCGGCAACAAGATGACAGTGCGCGAGCTCGGCATCCTCGCCCGCCACATCATTCTCGACTTCCCCGAATTCTACAAACTGTTCGGCGAGAAGGAGTACACCTGGAACAAGATCCGCCAGCCCAACCGCAATCCTCTGCTCAATTCGATGGAAGGCGCCGACGGTCTGAAAACCGGCTACACCAAAGAAGGCGGCTACGGCATGGTCGGCTCGGCCGTGCAGAACGGCACGCGGCTGATCGTGGTCGTCAATGGCCTGGAAGATCCTGAGGATCGCGCCACCGAAGCCAAGAAGATGCTGGAATGGGGCTTTCGCAATTTCGAGACCCGCACCCTGATCGCGGCCGACCAGCAGGTTGGCTACGCAAAAGTGTTTGGCGGCGAGAGCCGCTCGGTCAAGCTGGTCGCCAAGACGCCCGTCAAGGTGATGGTGCACAAGAACGGCAGCGACAAGCTGATTGCGCGCATCGTCTATAGCGGACCGGTGCGCGCGCCGATCGAAGCCGGGCAGAAGGTCGGCGTGGTCAAGGTCTGGCGCAGCGGCAATATCGCGGTGGAAACGCCCGTCTATGCCGCCGAAGCGATCGGCACCGGCTCGACCATGCGCCGCGCGATCGACGGCGCCAGCGAGCTCGTGATCGGCATGTTCCGCGCGGGCGCCGAGAAGCTCTGATCATGAGTGAGAGCGCAGCACAGCGGCCGTCCGGACGCGGACGCTTCATCACCTTTGAAGGCGGCGAGGGCACCGGCAAGTCGACCCAGATCAAGAAGCTCGCCGATCGCCTCACTGCGGCCAGGATGCGGACCCTCGTCACGCGCGAGCCCGGCGGCTCGCCGGGTGCCGAGATCATGCGCCACCTGGTGCTGTCGGGGATGGGCAAGCTGCTCGGGCCCGAAGCCGAGACGCTGCTGTTCGCGGCTGCCCGCGACGACCATGTCCGCACCGTGATCCAGCCTGCGCTCAATCGGGGCGCCTGGGTGCTGTGCGACCGCTTCGCCGACTCGACGCGGGCCTATCAGGGCAGCCTCGGCCGCGTGCCGATGGGCCTGATCAACGCGATGCAGCGGGTCACGATCGGCGATCTCAAGCCGGACCTCACCCTCATCCTCGATTTGCCGGTCGAGATTGGATTGCAGCGCGCCGCCGTGCGTCGTGGTAGCGGCACACCTGACAGGTTCGAGGGCGAGCAGCTCAGCTTCCACCAGGGCCTGCGCGAGGCCTATCGCAAGATCGCCGAGGACGATCCCGGCCGTTGCGTCCTGATCGATGCCAATTCCGATCCCGACACGGTTGCTGGACGAGTCTGGACGGCGCTGCGCGACCGTCTTCTCCCAACCCCTGCATCGGTGGTTTCCCTATGAGCCCGCGCCAGGCCGAACGCGAAACCGCCATTCCGCATCCGCGCGAGACGAGCCTTCTGTTCGGCCATCGCGAGGCCGAGACGGCGCTGCTCGCGGCCTATCGCAGCGGGCGCATCCCGCATGCCTGGCTGATCGGCGGGCCGCAGGGGATCGGCAAGGCGACGCTGGCCTATCGCATGGCGCGCTTCGTGCTTTCCAACGGCCAGCCGCTGGCGCCGTCCGTGCAGCAAGCCCAGACCCTCGCGATCGATCCTGATAACGCCGTGGCGCGGCAGGTTGCGGCCAGCTCGCACGGCGGGCTGTTGACGCTGGAACGCACCGCCAACGATCGCGGCGTGATGCGCACCGTGATCACCGTGGACGAGACGCGGGAGACGATCGGTTTTTTCGGCTCGACTGCCGCGGCAGAGGGCTGGCGCGTCTGCATCGTCGACACCGTCGACGAGCTCAACCCGAATGCCGCCAACGCGCTGCTGAAAATCCTCGAAGAACCGCCGCAGCAGTCGCTGTTCCTCCTGGTCAGCCACGCGCCGGCGCGCGTGCTCGCCACGATCCAGTCGCGCTGCCGCAAGCTGCGCCTGCGCCCGCTCGGCACGGATGATGTGATCGGCGCCGCAGCTTCGACGGCTGACCTCGATCCGAACGATCCGGCGCTGCGCGAGGCCGCGGAGGCCTCCGAGGGCAGCGTCGCGCGGGCGCTGACGCTGCTCGGCGGCGATGCCCTGAAGCTGCAGCAGCGCACGGCGGCGCTGCTTGCGCGCCTGCCACAGGTCGATCCGCGCGAACTGCACACGCTCGGCGATTCGCTCGGCACCAGTGACCGCGTCGCGCTGGCGGCCTTCATCGACGGCATCGATCGCTGGATTGCGGAACGCCTGCACTCCGACGAGGCCAATGCCAACCAGAATCTGCCGCGCCTTGCGCGCCTAGCTGAGGTATGGGAAAAGATCGTCCGCGCCGCGCGCGACACCGAAACCTACAATCTGGAGCGAAAGCCCTTGGTTTTCTCGGTGTTTGGCTGGCTGGCGGACGCAACGCGCTAGAGCATGATCCGGAAAAGTGTGCAGCGGTTTTCCGACAGGATCATGCTCCAAATAATGACCTAACGCAGGTTCGTTTCCAAATTTCGAGAAGCCGGTAAAGGAATTCGTCGTGGCCACGCGAGCTAAGAAAACCGCTAGAGGCAAGAGCAGCAAGAAGAAGGCTGCCAACAAGGCCGTGAAGAAGGCCGTGAAGGCGCTCGCGCGCAAAGCTGCCAAGAAGGTCAAGAAAACCAGGAAGGCTGCCGCCAAGAAGGGCGTGAAGAAGAGCGCTGCGAAGACGACAAAGAAGGCCGGCAAGAAGGCTGCGAAGAAGCAGGCCGTCGCCAAGAAGGCGGTGAAGAAAGCGGCCAAAAAGGCAGCCAAGTCTCCGGCGAAGAGCAAGGCTCCCGCGAAGAAGGCCGCCAAGAAAACGAAAGTGACTGCGCCTGCCGTGACCGTCGCACCGGCTCCCGTCGCCACGCCGCCGAAGGTTGTGAAGCCCAAGGTGTCGAAGCCGAAGGTGTCGAAGCCTGAGGCGCCGCCCGCGCCAAAGCCCGTCGCCGCTCCGCAAGCCGCAACTCCCGTTGCTGCGCCCGCGCGCGACAACGTCTTCTATATCTCGACCGCCATCGCCTATCCCAACGGCAGCCCGCATATCGGCCACGCCTATGAGGCGATCTCGGCCGACGTGCTGGCGCGCTTTGCGCGGCTCGACGGCAAGGACGTGTTCTTCCTGACCGGCACCGACGAGCACGGCCAGAAGATGGTCCAGACCGCGCAGAACGAGGGCCTGACCCCGTCCGCGCTCGCGACCCGCAATGCTGGCCGCTTCAAGGAGATGGACGAGCGTCTGAACGTGTCGTTCGACCGCTTCATCCGCACCACCGAAGAGCAGCACCATCGCTCCAGCCAGGAAATCTGGCGGCGCATGGAAGCGAACGGCGACATCTACTCCGACACCTATGCCGGCTGGTACTCGGTGCGCGACGAGGCGTATTACGCCGAGGACGAGACCCGCCTGAACGACGACGGCGTGCGCCTCGGCCCGCAAGGCACGCCAGTCGAATGGGTCGAGGAGAAGAGCTATTTCTTCCGCCTGTCGGCCTATCAGGACAAGCTTCTGAAGCTCTACGAAGATCATCCTGAATTCATTGGCCCGGACTCGCGCAAGAACGAGGTGGTGAGCTTCGTACGCGGCGGCCTGCGCGATCTCTCGATCTCGCGCACCACCTTCGATTGGGGCGTGAAAGTGCCCAGCGACGAAGAGCACGTGATGTATGTCTGGGTCGACGCGCTGACCAATTACATCACCGGCGTCGGATTCCCCGACGAGAGCGACAAGAACTGGCGCTACTGGCCGGCCGACGTGCACATCATCGGCAAGGACATCATCCGCTTCCACGCGGTCTACTGGCCCGCATTCCTGATGTCGGCCGGCATTTCGCTGCCGAAGAGGGTCTATGCCCATGGCTTCCTGTTCAACAGGGGTGAGAAGATGTCGAAGTCGGTCGGCAATGTCGTCGACCCCTTCAATCTTGCCGACCAGTATGGCGTCGACCAGATGCGCTATTTCTTCCTGCGCGAGGTCTCGTATGGCCAGGACGGCAACTACAACCACGATGCCATCGTCGCGCGCATCAATGCCGATCTCGCCAACGACCTCGGCAACCTCGCGCAGCGCTCGCTGTCGATGGTCGCCAAGCAGCTCGGCGGCGTGCTGCCGGAGCCGGGCGAGTTCAGCGACAACGACAAGGCGATTCTGGCGATGGCGGACGGCATGATCGCCGCATCGCGCGAAGCGATGGCGACGCAGCAGATCCATCACTGGCTCAACGCCGTGTGGGCCGTGGTCGCGGAGGCCAACCGCTATTTCGCGGGCGAGGCGCCGTGGGCGCTCGCCAAGACCGATCCTGTCAGGCAGAAGACGGTGCTCTATGTCACCGCCGAAGTCGTGCGCCAGATCGCGATCCTGGCCCAGCCGGCGATGCCGACTGCCTCGGGCTTGCTGCTCGACAGCCTCGGCATTCCCGCGGGCGAGCGGAATTTCGTGATGCTCGGGGGCGCCAAACGGATCGCGCCCGGCTCGACGCTACCGGCGCCGACACCGGCGTTCCCGCGCTACATCGAGCCGGCGGCCTAGGGCGTTCGGGCGATGCTGGTCGACAGCCACTGCCATCTGGATTTTCCGGACTTTGCGGAAGATCTCGACGGGATCGTCTCGCGTGCACGTGCGGCCGGCATCGGCCGTATGGTCACGATCTCCACGCGGGTGCGAAAGCTCAATCAGCTTCTGGCCATCGCTGAGCGCTACGACGACGTCTACTGCTCGGTCGGCACCCATCCGCACAACGCGGACGAGGAAGACGGCATCTCGCCGGACGAACTGATCGGGTTGACCGGGCATCCCAAGGTGGTCGCGCTCGGCGAGGCCGGGCTCGACTATTTCTACGACAACGGCGCGCCGGAGGCGCAGGCGAGGGGCTTCCGCGCCCACATCGCGGCGGCCCGTGCGACCGGCCTGCCGCTGGTGATCCACACCCGCGAGGCGGACGAGGATTGCGGCCGCATCCTGGAGGAGGAAGCGGCCAAGGGATCGTTTCGCGCCGTGCTGCATTGCTACACGGGCGGGCGCGAGCTGGCGCTGAAGGCGGTGTCGCTCGGGCTCTATGTCGGGTTCACGGGCATCCTGACCTTCAAGAAGTCGGAGACCCTGCGCGCGCTTGCGGCTGAACTGCCGTCTGACCGTATTCTGGTTGAAACAGACTCGCCCTATCTTGCGCCCGGCAAGTTCCGGGGCAAACGCAACGAGCCGGCCTATGTGGTCGAGGTCGCCAAGGTGCTAGCCGAAACGCGCGGCGTGTCGCTCGATGAGATCTCACGCCAGACCACCGAAAACTTCTTCCGCCTGTTCTCCAAGGTGAAATCTTAGGACTGGGAGCCGCATGACGCTGACGCTGACGATCCTGGGTTGCGGCTCCTCCGCCGGCGTGCCGCGCCCGGCACTCGGCTGGGGCGCCTGCGACCCCAACAATCCAAAGAACCGCCGCCGCCGCTGCTCGCTGCTGGTTGAGCAGACATCACACCACGGCACCACGCGCATCGTGATCGACACCTCGCCCGACCTGCGCGAGCAGCTCATCGATACCAATGTCGACCACATCGACGCGGTGTTCCTGACCCACGAGCATGCCGACCAGACCCACGGCATGGACGATCTGCGCTCCGTCGTGCTCCACATGCGCAAGCGCATTCCGGTCTATTTCAACCAGTCGACCGCGAAAGACATCATGGCGCGGTTCTCCTATTGCTTCATCTCGCCCGAGGGCAGCGACTATCCGCCGATTTTGCACCGGCATTCGATCGAGGCCGGCGAAAGCCGGACCATCAGCGGCAAGGGCGGGGACGTGACCATGACCGCCTTCCTGGTCCAGCACGGCCAGATCCCCGCGCTCGGCTATCGCATCTGCAATGCCGCCTACACGCCCGACCTCAACGACATCCCGCGCGAGAGCTGGGGCGCGCTGGAGAATCTCGATCTCTGGATCGTCGACGGCTTACGCTACACCCAGCATTCCAGCCATTTCAGCATCAACGATGCGCTGTCCTGGATCGAGCGCTTCAAGCCCAAGCGCGCCGTCATCACCAACATGACGGCCGACGTCGATTACGAGGTGATCCGGCAATCGCTGCCGGCGGGCGTGGTGCCGGCCTACGACGGCATGCGGCTCGAGACGCACTGATCGCGCCGGCTCGGTTCAGGCCGAGATCGCCTTCGACGAGCCGATCTCGTTACGCAGCAGGAATTTCTGGATCTTGCCCGTGGACGTCTTCGGGATCGGTCCGAACACGACGGCCTTCGGCGTCTTGAAGCCGCTCATATGCGTGCGGCAGAAGGCGATGATTTCGGCTTCGGTCGCGCTGGCGCCGTCCTTCAGTTCGACGAAGGCGCAGGGCACCTCGCCCCATTTCGGATCGGGCTTTGCGACGACGGCTGCGAACAGCACGGCCGGATGCTTGTAGAGGATGTCCTCGACCTCGACGGAGGAAATGTTCTCGCCGCCGGAAATGATGATGTCCTTGGAGCGATCCTTGATGATGACGTAACCGTGCTCGTCGAGCACGCCGAGGTCGCCGGTGTGAAACCAGCCGCCCTCGAAGGCTTCTTTCGTCGCCTTCTCGTTCTTGAGGTAACCCTTCATCACGATGTTGCCGCGGAACATGACCTCGCCGATGGTCTCGCCGTCGCGGGGCACCTCCTGCATCGTCTGCGGATTGATGACGGTGACGCCTTCCTCGAGCGGGTAGGGCACGCCCTGCCGCCGCTTCATGCTGGCGCGCTCGGCGGCGGGCAGATCGTCCCAGCCGGGTTGCTCGGCGCAGACGGAGGCGGGGCCGTAGACCTCGGTCAGGCCGTAGACGTGCGTAAGCCTGATGCCGATGTTTTCTGCGCCTTCGAGCACCGCGACCGGCGGTGCGGCGCCGGCGATCAGGCCGACGACGCCGCGCGCGGCACTGCCCTTCGGCGCATCGGGTGCGTTGATCAGCGTGTTGTAGACGATCGGCGCGCCGCACATGTGGGTGACGCCGTGCTGCTTGATCAGCTCGAAGATTTTTGTCGGCTCGACCTTGCGCAGGCAGACATTGATGCCGGCGGCCGCAGCGATGGTCCAGGGGAAGCACCAGCCGTTGCAGTGGAACATCGGCAGCGTCCAGAGATAGACCGGATGCTGGCCGAGCTGGCCGGCGAGGATGTTGCTGACGGCGTTGAGATACGCGCCGCGATGATGGGTGACGACGCCCTTGGGATTGCCCGTGGTGCCCGAAGTATAGCTCAGCGCGATGGCGTCCCATTCGTCCTTGGGCGGGATCGCCGCGAAGTCCAGGTCGCCTTGCGCAACCGCCGCCTCGTACTCGATCTCGCCAATGCGCTTGCCGCCCTTGAAAGCGGCGTCGTCGACGTCGACGACGAACGGCTTCGGGCCCTTCATCTGCGCGAGCGCGTCGGTGATGACAGTCGAAAACTCCGGATCGACCAGGATGATCTTGGCGCCGCCATGATCGAGCTGAAACGCGATCGAAGGCGCATCGAGACGAATGTTGAGCGCATTGAGAACGGCGCCGGTCATGGGGACGGCGAAGTGCACCTCGTTCATCGCCGGAATGTTCGGCAGCATCGCCGCGACGGTATCGCCGACGCCGATGCCCTTGCCGCCGAGCCAGGACGCAAAGCGTTTGCAGCGCTCATGCGTCTCGCGCCACGTGAAGCTGCGGCCCTCATAGACAGTGCTGACGTGGTTGGGATAGACGGCGGCGCTGCGCGCGAGGAAGCTCAGCGGGCTCAGGGGGACGTAATTGGCGGGGGTCTTGTCGAGGCCGATATTGTACTGGTTCTGCCGCTCGCTCATCGAACCCTCCTTGACGCCGCGCTCTACAGGAATCCGATCGAGATCCAGGGGAAGATCGCGACGATGATCAATCCCACCAGCAGCGCCAGCAGATAGCCCCAGATCGGCCTGATGCCTTCGGCCGGATCGACGCGTCCGATGGCGCAGGCGGCATAATAGCCGACGCCGAAGGGCGGGGCGAATAGCCCGATACCCATGGCGAGAATGATCACCATGGCGTAGTGCACCTCGTGCACGCCGACGGCACGGGCGATCGGAAACAGCAGCGGCCCGAACAGCACGATTGCCGGAATGCCCTCAAGCACGCTGCCGAGGATGGTGAAGGCCAGGATCGACACGGCGATGAAGGTCGCAGGCCCCCCGGGCAATCCGGTCATGGCTGAAGCCAGCGAGCGCGAGAAGCCGGATTGGGTGAGCCCCCAGGCCATGCCGGTCGCCGTGCCGATGATCAGCAGGATCGCGCCCGACAGCGCCGCGGTCTCGACCAGCATGGGAAACAGCCGCCGCCAGTCGAAGCGGCGGTAGACGAGGAGGCCGACCAGGGCGCCGTAGACGATCCCGATGGTGGAGACTTCGGTCGCGGTCGCAATGCCCTCGACCACGGCGTAGCGGATCACGAAGGGAAGCGCGAGCGCGGGCAGGGCGATGACGAAGGTCTTGCCGATCTCGCCACCCGTGGCGCGGCGCACATGGCTCATGTCCTCGTGGCGATAGCGCCACCACACCAGCATGCAGAGGGTGATGGCGAGCACGACGCCGGGCAGCAGGCCGCCGGTGAAGAGGGCGGCGATCGATACGCCCGTGACCGAGCCGATCGTGATCAGCACGAGGCTCGGCGGAATGGTCTCGGTTTGGGCACCCGTAGCCGCAAGAAGCGCCACGAGGTCGCCGGGCTTGGCGCCGCGCTGCTTCATTTCCGGGAACAGCACGGGCGCCACCGCCGCCATGTCGGCGGCCTTGGCGCCGGAGATGCCGGAGACGAGATACATCGCGCCGACCAGCACGTAATGCAGGCCGCCGCGGACATGGCCGAGCAGGCTCGCCAGGAACGCGACCATGGCCCGCGCCATGCCGGTCATCTCGATCAGAAGCCCCAGGAACACGAACAGCGGCACCGAGAGCAGGATGAGGTGGCTCATGCCCTCGTCCATCCGCCCGACCAGCACCATCACCGGCGTCCGCGTGGTCAGCGCCAGATAGCCGTAGATCGCGAGGCCAAACCCGAACGCAATGGGAACGCCGGCAAAGACGCAGAAGCCGGCGACGCCGACGAAGAAGATGACGAGGTTGAGGTTGCCGAGCGGCCGCAGATAAGGCTGCGCCAACCAGAACAGACCGACGATGACGGCAACCGATATCACCGCCGTCAGCACCATGCGGTAATCGGCGGCGCGCAGCAGCCGCAGCAGCGCGAACACCGCCATCAGGCAGATGCCGGCCGGCAGCGCCGCGGCGCGCCACATGTTCGAGATCTGGAGCGCCGGCGTGGTGATGAAGCTTTCCTCGTAGGCGTATTCGGCGGATGGCCAGACGATCAGCGCCAGGAACGCCAGCGCCGCGCAGGTCGCGACCATGTCCAGATAGGCGCGCAACGCCGGCCGCGCGCTCGCGACGAGCGCCGTCATGCGCATGTGCTCGGAGCGGCGGAATGCGACCGCCGCGCCCAGCATCGCCAGCCACAGGAACAGGATCGAGGCGAGCTCATCCGACCAGATAAGCGGCCGGTGCACGCCATAGCGTGCGACCACGCCGGCAAACAGGATTACGATCTCGGCGACGACCAGGATTGCCGCGGGGATCTCGACGGCGAGGCCGAGGAGGCGCTCCAGCGAGGCCAGCACGGGGGATCGGCGAGGGGGCTGAACAGCCACCTCGCCCACCACTTCGGTCGCCTGAACCTCGACATGAGCCATCTCGATAAGAACCTCGGCGGCCCCGACGCGTTACGACAGCTTGCCGACGGCCTTTTCCAGGAGATCCCAGGCCTGGTCGCCATACTTGCCCTTCCACTCGGCATAGAAGCCGGCGGAGCGCAGCTTGTCACGGAACGGCGCCACCGCAGGCTGGTTGAAGGTCAGGCCTTTGCCCGCGAGCTCCTGCTGGAGATTCGCATTGAGCTTGGCGGTATCCTCACGCTCCTTGACGGCGGCGGCGTTGATGTTCTTGGCGACGACGGTGCGCACATCCTCTGGCAGCGCGCTCCAGGCGCGGCGGTTGGCCAGGAACCAGAATCCGTCCCACATGTGGTTGGTCAGCGAGCAGTACTTCTGCACCTCGTACAGCTTGGCGGTCGAGATGATCGCCAGCGGGTTCTCCTGGCCCTCGACGATCTTGGTCTGAAGCGCGGAATAGACCTCGGCGAAATTGATCGAGGCGGGCGCGGCGTCGAACGCCTTGAACATCGAGGTCCACAGCGGTGACACCGGCACGCGGATCTTGAAGCCCTTGAGGTCGTCGGGACCGGTGATCGGCTTGCTCGACGACGTGGTCTGGCGGAAGCCGTTGTCCCAGATCTTGTCCATGACCTCGAGGCCGGCCTTCTTGATCTCGCCGCGGACATGGGCGCCGAGGTCGCCGTCCATGGCCTTCCAGACCGTGCCGTAGTCCGGGAACGCGAAGCCGATGCCGTTGATGGACGCGGCCGGCACCAGGGTCGACAGGATCAGGCCTGACAGCGTGAAGAATTCGACGCCGCCGGACCGGATCTGGCTCAGCATGTCGGTGTCGGAGCCGAGCTGGTTGTTCGGAAAGATCTGGAGGTCGAACTTGCCGTTGGTCTCGGCCTTGATCGCCGCCGCCATCTCCTTGGCGCGCACGTTCAGCGGATGGGTGTCAGGCAGGTTGTTGGCGTATTTGTAGGTGAACTCGGCGCTCTGGGCGCGGGCCACATGGGGCGCACCGAGGCCGCCCAGGACCGCGGTCGCGGCGGAGGCCTTGAGAAGCGTGCGTCGGGAAAAGCTCATGGGTCTGCTTCCTCGGAAGTTTGTTATTGTTCTGAGATGCAAACCTATACGGACGGAAGGCCTGAAGGTCATCTGCGATCTCGCGAGGTCTCGCTTATTGCAGCCGGGCACCGTTGCGGCAATATCGGCTTTCGGCAGATGGCCCGGATTCAAAATCTGAAAAACAACAAGAGCCGAGAGGCCGGTCGCGGCGTAGACCGAAAACGGACGGCAAGCGAAGACGCGGTGTCAGGAATTCGATCTAAATATCTGATCTAATTGTATATAAAGATATTCCATAATATACCTTATGCGAATCAAGGATATGGCGGTGCCGGGCTGGGGCCCGCTTGGCGCATGGTCGCCGAAATCCCTCCCCACCGTCCATGGTGAGCCGCCTTGCTGGCCGTGGCGTCGCGGCGCATCGCCGCGCGCGGACTCAGCTGTGCATTCTTTTGAACGGGTGACGCTCGCACACGGCGTCACCCGAGAAGGCCCGGCCGGCAGTCAGGACGGTGCGGCGAAGTCGTAGGAGATGCGTCCGGCGGGCAGATAGAACAGCGCGATGACGGCGCCGCCGCGGACCTCGGGATAGTGCCGGCTGCCGGGATCGGGCGCGGTCCAGCCAGGCCCTTGCCAGCCTTGCAGCCCCATCAGCTCGGCGCCTTTGTCCAGCGGCACGACCAGGTTCAGTTCCCCATATGGGTGACCGTGATATTGCCCGCGGAGCACGTCGTGGTCATCGTCGTCCTTGAAGCGGCGTGGATCGGTGCTGTTCATGTAGACGGCCGTGATGCTGAACTGGAACGTTTCGGGCATCGGCTCATGGATGCGGCTGCGCCGATAGTTCGGACCTTCGACCTCCTGGTTCGCCGCCCAGCCTTCCGCGACCCCGAGCTTAATCAGGCGTGCCAGGTCCTGGTAGAGCTGGCTGCCCTCGCCGTATGTTTGGTTGAGCCACCGCTCCATCTCCGCGCCGGGCGTCATGTCCTTGACCTCGCGGAGGAACGGAATGCTGCACTGAATCAGTTCGTCTCGGCTTCCCATGGCGTTGTCCTTTCCATTTGGGTTGCACTTTGTTCTTCAAAGCCCGCGAACGAGGCGAAGTCCGCGATGTCCGCGCGCGGCATCAGCCTGCCCGCGATTTGGTGCCTGGCACGGCCGATCGAAATGCCGCACACGACCATTTGCTCCGCCGGGATCGACAGCAGCGGACGCAGGATTCGGTGGTATTTCGAGAACGTCTCCTGCGGACATGACTGGAGCCCATGGCCTGCCGCAGCCAGCAGCACGTTCTGGATGAACATGCCGAGGTCGAGCCAGCTGCCGACCTCCAGGCGCCGGTCGATCGTGACGATCAGCCCGACGGGCGCGCCGAAGAACGCATAGTTCTTGGCGGTCTGGCCGCTCCTGGCTTCGATATCGGTCTGGGCGATGCCGAGCGAACCGTAGAACAACCGGCCGAACTGCTGTCGTCGTTGCAGGTAGGGTTCGGGCAGGTCACTGGCGTAGTATCTGTATTCCGACATATGCGCGTCGCGGGCGGTTTCGTGCGCCTCGCGCAGCGCCACCGAGACCCTGTCTTTGGCATCGCCAGCCAGCACGTAGACGTGCCAGGGCTGGATGTTGGCACCGCTTGGCGCAAACCGTGCCACGCGCAGAATCTGCTCGATGGTCCCTCGCCCGACCGGCGCGCCTGAGAAGTCGCGGCATGCAAAACGGCCTGCGATGATCTCGTCGATCCCGGTCTGCACGGCCGTGCCCTCGCCAATCATGGCTGCTTCAGGAGCGGACATCCGCCTTGCTCCATCGGCCGGAAGGCTTCCTCGCCCGGAATCGTCGCCAGCAACTCGTAATAGTCGAACTTGTATTTGGACTGCTCGGGCGACTTGACGCGAAACAGATACATGTCGCGGACCAGCCGGCCGTCCTCGCGGATCCGGCCATTTTTCGTCATGAAATCGTTCACTGGCATGGCGCGCATCCTGGCGGCTATGGTCGGCCCATCCAGCGTGCCGGCCGCCTGGACCGCCCTAAGGTAGTGCATCGCCGCGCCATAGGTGCCGGCGTGGATCATGGTCGGGACCTTCTGGGTCTTGGCGATGAAGCGCTTCGACCACGCCCGCGTGTCCTCGTTCAGGTCCCAGTAGAACGCCGAGCTCAGCATCAGGCCCTGGGCACTCTGGAGCCCGAGACTGTGAATGTCGGCAATGAAGACGAGGAGCCCGACCAGCTTCTGCCGCTGCGTGATGCCGAATTCGCCGGCCTGCTTGACGACGTTGATGAAGTCGCCGCCGGTGTCGGCGAGCGCGATCACGTCCGCCTTCGAGGACTGTGCCTGGAGCAGGAAGGAGGAGAAATCCGGCGTATTGAGCGGATGTTTCACCGCGCCGATCACCTTGCCGCCCATGGCGTCGATGACCTTGCGGCTGTCGGCCTCGAGTTGGGCGCCGAGGGAATAGTCGACCGAGATGAAGTACCAGGAGTTTGCGCCGAGACGCGACATCGCCCGCGTTGTTCCTTGCGACAGCGCATAGGTGTCGTAGGTCCAGTGAATTCCGGTCGGCGAGCATTCGTCGCCAGTCAGGCGCGACGTGGCGGCGCCGGTGGCGAGGAACAGTTTCTTCTTGTCCCGTGTGATGCCCTGCACCGCCAGCGCGACCGCAGAATTCGGCACGTCGAGGATCACCTCGACGTTTTCATTTTCGAGCCAGCGCCGCGCTATGGTGGCTCCCACATCGGCCTTGTTCTGGTGATCTCCCGCGACGATCTGGATGCTGCGCCCCAGCACCTGGCCGCCAAAGTCGTCGACCGCCATTTGCGCCGCGATCACCGAGCCCTGGCCGCCATTGTCGGCGTAGAGCGAGGACATGTCGGTGAGAACGCCGAGCTTCACCGGACCGTCCTGCGCAAGGGCCGGCGCCGAGAACAGCGCGAGTGCCAGTCCGAAAGCTCCGATCGACATCCCGCAGGATTTCATTGCCCGTCTCCTCCAAATTCGGCGTCGGGATCATGACGGGATCGCGCGAATTCGGAAGTGAAACTCTTGCAGAGTGATCCTGAACCGCCTTCAGATTGGTGGCGCGAACGGCTGGGCGTCGCGGTCCGGGCGCCCTGCTCGGTTGCGTTGGCCGCGCGCATGGCCTTAACTCGAAACGATCGCAGGTACGCAACGGGCGCGCGATCCGCCTGCGACGGTGTCCTGCACGTGGCTGTTTCCTTCAAGACCCTGGACCTGAACCTGCTCAAGGTCTTCGACGCCGTCATGGAGGAGCGCAGCGTGCTGCGGGCGAGCCAGCGGGTTGCGCTCAGTCAATCCGCCGTGAGCCATTCGCTCGCCCGGCTCCGCGAGATGCTGGAAGACGATTTGTTCGTGCGCACGGCGACCGGCATGCAGCCGACCGCGCGCGCATTGACGATGGCGCCACAGGTTCGCGAAGCGCTGCGATCTCTCGAGGCGGCGGTCGAGCAGCCGCGCTTCGTTCCGGCGGCCTCCACAAGGCAATTCACCCTCGCCGCCAACGACTTCACCACGATGGTGCTGGCGTCACCGCTCCTGAAGATCCTTGGGCTTGAGGCGCCGGCGATCGACCTGATCATCAAGCCGGTGACACGGATCGACCTTGCCGAGCAGATCGACCTTGGTCGCATCGACGTTGCGATCGGCGTCTTCTCGGATCCGCCGAGCCGCTTCCGGACCTCGCTGTTGTTCGAATATGACGACGTGCTGATCGTGGGCGGAAAGCGCAAGCTCGGGCGGATCGACAACGCGGCCCTGGCGCGCATGCCGCTGGTCGTCGTCTCCTTCGGCGGCGAGCAGGAGGGCGCGATCGGGGGCTTCATCTCCGAGCGCGGCCTCGCAAGGCGATCGGAGATGTATGACCGCGCGGCACTCGAACGGGCATTGTCCGAAAGCGACCGGCCGCCGCGCATAGCTGTTTCGCTGCCGCATTTCCTGGCGCTGCCCGCCCTGCTCGCGGACTCTGAACTCGCGGCCATCGTTCCGCGTCCATTGGCGCGGGCATTCGAACGTGAGCATGCCATCACGACGTACGAACTGCCTTACGCCACAACGCCGGTCGAGGTCCGGCTGTTGTGGCACGAACGTATCGAGGGCGAGCCGTCGCATGACTGGCTTCACGATATCCTCAGGCGCGCGACAGCGGATCTCAGGCGTGGACGCTAGCTGGAGACGCTCTCAGTCCTGGTTCCATTTTCCATCGGGTCGTTCGGTTGGGGCGCGCGAGTGGAGGTTGTGCTAGACTGGGCGTCGCAGTCCTGCAGAGGTCAACGATACAAGGCGGTCCCAACCGCCCGCCCAAGGGAGCCCCGTCATGCAAGAGAGCGTCGCACGCGCGAACAGCTCGCGCGCCATTCCGTTCGATGCCGCCAAACTCGACAAGCTGATGGACGCCGCCGGCCTCGACGTGCTGGTCGCGACCTCCAAGCACAATGTGCAGTACCTGCTGGGCGCCGAGCGCGCGATCTTCTTCGACTACATGGACGCGATGGGCGTCAGCCGCTATTTGCCGGTCCTGGTCTATCCCAAGGGCGCACCTGATAAGGCGGTCTATATCGGTCACCGTCTGGAAACCCATCAGCGTGCCGTGGCGCCGCCGTGGGTGCCGCAGGTCCGCACCGAGTCCAATGGCTCGGTCGACGCGGTCACACGGGCGATTAGCCTGATCCGCGACGCCGGCGTGCCCTTGAAGCGGGTCGGCGTCGAGATGGCGTTCCTGCCAATGGATGCAGGAAGGGCGCTCGCTGACGCCCTGCCCGGCGCCGAGCTCAAGGACGCGCTGCTGGTGCTGGAGCGGCTGCGGGCGGTCAAGTCGGCGGACGAACTGGCCAAGCTCAAGACGGCGTCCGAGCTCGTCATTGCATCAATGCTGGAGGTGATCGCCGCGCACGGCCCGGGCACCACCAAGCAGCAATTGTCGGACAGCTTGCGTGTCGCCGAGGCCAATCGCGGCCTGACCTTCGAATACTGCCTGCTCGCCTGCGGCAGCAGCCACAACAGGGCGCCGTCATCGCAGCGCTGGGAGCAAGGCGACGTGCTGTCGCTCGACTCCGGCGGCAATTATCACGGCTATATCGGCGACCTCGCCCGAATGGCCGTGCTGGGCGAGCCCGATGCCGAACTGAGAGACTGTCTGGCCGAGATCGAAGCCGTGCAGCGCGCCGCGTTCGCCGCGGTCCGGCCGGGCGCTCTGGGCGGCGACATCTACGTCGCGGCCGAGCGGCAGCTTGCCCAGATCACCCAGCGCGACTGCACCGATTTCCTGGCCCACGGCATGGGCCTCGTCAGCCACGAGGCCCCTCGCCTGACCGCGAAGGGCCCGGTCCCCTACGACGACACCGACGCCCGCCTGCCGCTCGAAACAGGCATGGTGGTCTCGATCGAGACCACCATGAAGCATCCGAAGCGCGGCTTCATCAAGCTCGAGGACACGGTTGTGGTGACGCCGATCGGGTATGAGATTTTTGGCGAGGGCGGACGGGGGTGGAATTTGGGTGGCAGCGCGCTCTAGCCTGATGGCGTTGCAATACCCTCATGGTGAGGAGCGCGGCACGCGCGTCTCGAACCATGAAGGCCCGCCTCTCGCGTGTGGCCATCCTTCGAGACGCCCGCTTTGCGGGCTCCTCAGGATGAGGTGCGGAGTGTGGTGAAGCTGCGCAATTACCGCGCCAGCAGCATCTCCAGCTGGCTCTGCGCCTTCTTCACCGCGCCCGCGAACCAGCTCTGGCTTGGCGCTTCCTTGGCGAAACATTTGGTGTAGGCGTCCATCGCCTGGTCTTCCTTGGCCATGGCGTCCTCTGGAGTCTTCCTGGCCATCATCTGCTTCCAGACTTTTTCGCAGGCCGGGATCTCGGCCGTCTTCACGGCGTCGGTGACGGCGAGGAAGAAGACCTTCTCGCCCTGGATCGCGACGACATCGATTTCGTGCGGCGCGCCCTTCAGGTCGCCGTTGCCGCGCACGCCGAGCACGGCGACCGCGGTACTCGTGGATGCGGGCTTCGTGATCGGCAGCTCGGCATATTTGGCGAAGGCCGAGTCCTGGATGGCTTGATAGTAGAAGCGATCCGGCTTGAAGGCTGCGGCGATCTCCTGCGGCATGCCGTCTTCGCGGTGCTCGCGCAGCCAGTGCTTGAGCAGACCTGTGGTGGTCACCACGGCCTGCATCTTGTCGCCTTCGGAGGCAAAGCCCAGACCGTCGAGATGGCCGAAGCCCGAGTCGCCCTTGAACAGCGTGTCGGCGTTCGACTTGCCCTCGGCCGGCAGCCCCTTGATCGTGACCGGTCCGACCAGGCCGCGCAGCACACCGGTCAGCTCGTTGAGCGCTGCATCGTGCTGCTTGAAAGTCTCGTCGTTCTCCTTGGCTTTGGAGAATTTTGCGATGTAGCGATCGCGTAAATCGAGATAGTGCTGCTCGGGCGTGGCGGCGTCGGTTGGCGTCGCGAAAACGAGCAGGCAGAGCAAGGCGAGCGATCTCATTGCAATTTCCGGAAGACTGGGAGCGATCTCCAGTCTTTGTGCCGGTGCCGGACTGGAAGGTTCATCGGCTCCTGAACTGCAAACTGCGCGGCGGCCGGAGGTGTCGATGTACCCGTTTCAGGTTGACAAGAGCGGCCGTCCAGCGCCAAAATTCGGTTGGGTCGATACACCCGCTGCCTGCGCCCTTTGGGGATGGTGAACGTATCAAAGTCGCCCTCACCCTCGCTATTGGCGAGCGGGTCGGCAAGGCAGGCACCGATCTTCTCCGTTCGCCGATACGGGTGCTCTCATGCGCGATTTCCGCGATGCGAAGGCTATGGCTCGTTCCTTGCGCGATGCCTTGAATGCCAAAGCCGTGCAAACCACTCACAGCGAAGCTTTGGAACTGATCGCGAAAGCGTTCGGGTACGAGAACTGGAATATTCTGTCGGCCAAGATTGATGCGGCGCAGCCGAGTGCTGGCGTGCAGAATCCTGCCCAGCAGGATCGTCCCATCTACTGTTCGTTCTGCGGCATGAACCAGCATGAAGTGAGCAAGCTGGTGGCTGGGCCAGCTGTCTTTATATGCGACGAATGTATCGACCTATGCACCGATATCGTTGATGAGCAGCTGCTTCGCCTCATCGAAGGCGATGCAGACAGTGCTCGCGCCATGCCCACCGATAGACTGCTTCACTATGTGGAGCACGCGAACAAAGGGGTGGAGCGCAATCGGCTGTTGTCGCAGAACATCGAAAGGGTTTTTGCGCTTCGACAGAACGCTTCGGCGGCAAATGATGACGTGTTCAAGACATCCAACGTCGCCCGATTGAGAGGCAAGACGTCCGACGAACTGCTGGCGATGAAGAAGTTTTCGCTCAGTCAGTCGAAGCGTTACGAGCAGGCGCTGCAGACAGCGATGCCCATCGTCAACGAGCGGACTCGGTAAACGCGCAGACGATCGAGCGGCACGCCGGCCCTACTCCGCCGGCGTGAGTTGCTGCCGGCTCAGGCGCATCGCCGCCGTCTCGCGCGCCCGGACGCGGGCGCGGCGCTTGCGCCACCAGATCACGACGCCGGTGACCGACAGTGCCGCCACCACGAGGCCCATGATCGAGATCAAGATGCGGCCGAACAGCCCGACGATGCGGCCCGAATGTAGCGGGAATTGCGCCTGCACGAAGATGTCGGCGGCCGTGCCGACCCAGGGCAGCCGTTCGCCGATCGGGCGGCCGTCCTCGCTGTCGTAATAGAGCTGCGCCGGCCCGACGCCGCCGGCGCCGTGATCGTCGCCGGGATGAAAGAACGCCGCGGCATAGACGCCATGGGCCGGGCCGTAGCTGAGCGCGCCGACCGGGACGGTCCACCCTCGCCCCTTGCCCTCAGCCGCCGCGCGCGCAGCAATGTCGGCGAACGTCACCTTGGGCTCGATGGGATCGTCGGGATTGCGGTAGGGCCGCTGCTCATAGGGCGTCGGCGTGTAGTTCGACACCATCTTCATCATCGGCGAGAACACCTCGAAATAGAGGTTCAGCGAGAACGCCGTGAAGGCGATGACGAACAGCACGCCCCAGGTCCACAGGCTGAAGGCGCGATGGATGTCGAAATTGATCCGGTAGGCGCTGCCCGATGCCTTGATGGTCCAGGCCGGCGCCCAGCGCGCCCAGAAGCCGCGTTCGAGCTGGCGCGTGACCTGGGGCGCCCGCGCGGTCTTGGCGCGCCGTCGCGAGGGCAGCGTCAGATAGAAGCCGACGAAGCAATCGATGGTCCAGATGATGGCGATCACGCCGAGCACGCGCATGCCCCAGCGATCGCTGCCCCAGAATTCCGGGATGTGCATGGTATAGTGGAGCTTGTAGAGGAACGAGACGAAGTTTTCGCGCGTCACCGGCCACACCGCGCCCCAATAGCGCCGGCCGAGCTCCGCGCCGGTGTTGGGATCGAGGAAAATCTGGTTGTAGTCGATCGCGAAGCGTTTTCCCGTCGCCGGATCGATCCGCGGCATCACGAAGAACCACAGCGAGTGCCCCTCCTCCGGCGTCATGAAGAGGTAGACGACGCGCGCGCGGGGATCGCGCTGCTCGATCATCTTCGCGAGCTCGATCGAGGGAATGGCCGGGCCTTTGCTGGTGACATCGAACAGGTGGTGATTCAGCACCTCGTCGATCTCGTGGTCCCAGGAGATGATCGCCCCGGTGATGCCGGAGAAGAACAGGAATCCGGCCGTGAGCAGTCCCGCCCAGCGATGCAGCCTGCCAAATATCGCTCTCATCGTCTCGACTCTCATTAAGCGGGTCGGGCGCGCTGCGCCGGCGCTTCCACCGAGACCGTGGGAATTTGAGTCTGCGCCTGTACGGGCGCGAAGGGAACGCAGAGAGCGAATGTGCTGACGGCGCCGAAGAAAAGCACCTGAAGCTGTCGAACACGCGCATTGGAGCACGAACGAAGTTGGAAGTCTGACACGTCTAGCGAGGTCCCGCGCTGCCGGCTTTGCCGGAATGATTTTTGGACTCTCGCCCTAACGCGGGGGCATTCTCAGTGCGAGAGACGCAGAGTTAGAATCTATCGAGACCGGGGAATAAATCGTGCGACCAATGCGCCCATCTGCGCGTCGAGGCGCATCGCCGGCTTCTATGAGCGCTTCGATATGGAATGCTTCTAGAGTGAGAACATTCGCCGCTTGTCCGCAAACGCGTGACAACGGCGGACTCGCTGCCGCGAGCGAATGGCTGCGACGACGATGCGAAGGCTGACGGGAGCCGGCAATTCAACGTTGCACGGCAATCATCGTGTTGAGCGCTTTAACGCTCGGCGCAAACAGCACTGCGACGCCCTTGTAGCGGATAAATTGCTTCATCTGGAACGTCACGGAGGCGTCCCCCGCGAGCGGAACCTGGAACCGGGTCTCGGCCTTTGGATCTGCCCGGTTTCCAGTCAAGGCATCCTGCGCGTTGGCTCCGTTCGGAAGGCGCATGTAGGCGTCGGCAAAGTCGGTCTGATGCATCCACCGCAGGATGGTATAGAATTGCTCGTTGATCCTGGCGAAGTAGAAAAGCCCTACGATGCCGCGGTCCTTGCCGTCGTCCTCCGTGCCCTCCAGATGAGGACCGTAGGAAAATCCGCGGCGTATGACGCGTGGCGGCCCCTTGGGGAAACGAATCTGATTGGCAAATTTCAGCGGATGATCGCGGCAATTGACAATGCGAATGTGAGCCCCGAGCGGGCATTTGACGCCGTTTGGATCGTCGCCATAGCCGAAAGCATCGTTCAATTGCGGGGTCGACGGTGGTGCATCCGGAAAACGTGACAGCGGCGACCCGTGTCGCCAGCGCCCCATCATCTTGGCCGCGATCCATTCTTCGGCCAGTTCCGGGCCGACATGCGGCGCCGCCTGCGGTGCATTCGCCTTCAGGAATCTGTTGAAGGCCGCGACGTCCTGATAAAGCCACGACAGGCCGACGAATGATCCATCGCGCGCGAAGTCCTGCCATGGACCGGGCTTGAACGGTGCAGTGGGAAAATCGCTGTTCGGATAGCCGACGACGATCTCGCGACAATCGACGGCGTCGGAAGCCCTGGCAGCCGGCGCATCCTGCCAGTCAATATTGGGCGCGGTGATTCCATCACGATAGCCAAAATGCAGGCGGCCGTCGGCTGGCCGACAGCCGGACAGCGCGCCGTCGTCCCAACTGTCGAGCGACAATTCCCGGACACCGAGGCCTGTCGCGGACTGCCGCACCTGCGCGAGGCAATCGGCTTTCTGCTCGGGCGTGTCGAACCCGATGTGGATGGCGAGATCGATATCGCTCGACTTGAACTTGCCGTCCCACCATCCCGCCGGAGCGCTGGCGTCGAAGAAACCAAGCTGTGTCGCAATGCCGCCATCCGGCGCCTGCGCCGGGTCCACGAACGATACCTCGAATTGCTGCCGCCCCTGCGCGACGTCAAGGTCGGCGCGACCCGACATCATCGTCGCGATGCCGTTCCAACTGAACATGAAGTGGAACGCGGGACCCTCGGCGTCCGGGCCCGCCCCCACCGCGACCCGCGGTATCCATTGCCGCAGGAAGGACCTGGCGCCGCCGGCGTCGCCAAACCTAAACAACAGAGCCGCAAGTAGCGGCTTGGCCGAGCTTCGAGCGACGATCGCCTGCAAATTGCCGAGATCCACCATGGCGCCTGCCCTGCAAGAACGGTCAGTCGATAGGCAGCCTCAAAGCCGGCCTATCCCGAAAGCGCAAATACGCTCTGAAAGCTATTTCCCGAGCTTTGCCAGAATGTCTGCGACAGTCATGCCGTCGTAAGCCGAGAACAGCCAGCCGGACGGGTTGCCGCTGATGTCGGTTGAGCCGTCGGTCGCAGTGCCCAGCGAGCGCGCGTTGTGGTTCTTCGAGAATTCGAAGAACGCATTGGGATCGTTGATGTCCAGGCCAGTCGTATCTGCCAGGGAAAATATCGCGGCAAATATCGGCGTGAGCGCTCGCCGGAAAAACTCCGTGTATTCCTGGTGCGTTCCCTCATATTCGGTGATGACCTGGATGTACTTGTCCTCGATGACGACGACCCGGGCGAAATGAACAATCCTGGACTGCTTCAGCGCCGCCGCGATGGCGGGCTGAACCTTCTCAGTGAAGCTCGCCTCGAGATTCCGCAGCTTTGCCAGGGTCTCGGCATCCTGCTTGATCGGCAGCGTGAGATTGAGTGCATGGGTCATGGGAAATCTCCTTAAAGAATACAACCTTAAGATGGTATCACTCTCGAAAGGAATTGGAAGCGATCTTTTCGACGTGCGGCCGGCCGTCGCGTCGCGGGCCCTTCGAAAGGGGCAGCAATACTCCCCTGACAATTCGACCGCGAGCGCATGCGACCAGCGAACCAGCGCTGGTTGGCCTGCTGCGAACGTTGTTGTCGCGCGACGAGCCTACGCTTTGCCGGCGTGGCAGCACGCGCCGCCGGCGGCATCCTTCGGGTCGCCCGCCAGCACGCTGCGGCTGTTGCGCTCCGGCGGAATGTCGCCGGCGGCATTGGCCGAAAAGAATCCGGTCGGCTTCAGCATGAAGCCGGCATATTCGACCGGCATGATCGGAAAATCCTCGGGCTTGCAGACATGGGTGTGGCCGAAGGAGTGCCACACCACGAGATCTGTATTCTCGATGTTGCGGTTCTGCGCGGCGTAGCGCGGCAGGCCGTCGCCGCCGGCGTGGACATTGGGATAATCGCCGCTGGCGTATTTCTCGTCCTTGTCGAAGGCCGTGACCCAGACATGCTTTGTGGCAAAGCCGCCGCGCTTGCGCACATAGCTGCCCTCCTGCGCCAGCATCAGCGGGCTCGGATTGACCACGAGCTTGTAGGCCGGCGCGTTGCCGACCGAATTGGTCTCGTTGGGATTGCTGATCTTCCAGAACCGGCCGGTCTCGCCGTTCGCAATGGCAGCCGCATCACGCTCGCGCGACAGGATGCGGGTCGTGGTATCGAACGCGTTGCCGTGCGGATTGTCCGCGCCCCAGGGCCGCGGCAGGAACTCGTGCTCGGTGACGGTATTGCCGCCGCCGTCGAGGTCCATGTGCAGGCGCACGTTGAAGAAATGCTGGTGCGTTGGGCCGCCCAGATTGTCGTCGACCATGCCGCCCCATTTGTACTTTTCGCCGGATGGCACGGCGGCGGTCTGGATGATGCCGGTGAGTTTTGTCTCGAGCTGGATCGTGCCGTCCTGGTACAGGTACCAGTAGAAGCCGTAGTCGTAATTGCCGACGGTGGCGAAGAACGAGATGACGAGGCGCCGCGAGCGGCGCACCTCGAACAGGCCGTTGCGGAATTCGTAGTGTTTCCAGGCAATTCCGTAATCTTCCTCATGCATGCAGATGGCATTCTGCATGACGAAGGGCGCGCCCTTGTTGTCGGCGGCCGGCACGTCGAAATAATGGATGTTGCCGAGACAGTCGCAGCCGAGCTCGAGCGCATTGGCGAGCATGCCGAGCCCGTATTCACCGGCATCGAACGCCGACTTCCAGAAATGGTTCTCGGTCGGATCGGCATAGGGCACCACCATCTCGGTGACGCTGGCGCGATGGATCAGCGAGCGCTTGCGATCACCGTCCTGGTAGGCGAGCTGATGCAGCACCAGCCCTTCGCGCGGCGTGAAGCCGGCGCGAAAACTCCATTTCTGCCAGTCGACCTTCCAGCCATCGACCTTGAAGCTCGCGCCCTCCGGCTGTTCGATATGCAGCGGCTTGATGTCGGTGCGCGGGTTTTTGACTTCATGCGCGCCGTAATTCCGCTTCTTGCGCGGGATCGGCACGATCGGGTCTGCGTCCGTGAGGTCGATGACCTTGCCGCCGATCAGGTCGACCACAGCGACTACGCCCTCGATCGGATGGGCGTAGCCGTTGTCCTGCAGATGTTCGCGGAAAAAGCTGACGGCGCGCACGATACGGGCGCCGCGCTCGTACTCAAAATCGAAGAAGCCCGAGGAGAACGGATCGACCTGGACCAGCTCGATATCCTTGTCGGTGAGCCCGCGGCGGACCATCGCCGCGCGCCAGCCTGGATCGGCCTTCACCACGGCCTCGCACTTGAAAAATTCTTCCAGCATCACCGGCGGCTGCCCGTATGGCGCCTCGCGGTTCGGAATGACCTTGCGGCCGACGATCTCGTTGCGGCCGAGATCGACGATGTGCTCGATCGCCTCGCCCGTGGTGATGTCCAGCGTGAGCGCGAAGGCACGGCGCCCTGCTCCGCCAGCGGCCAGCTCCTGCTTGGTCGGCTCCTCCAGCCGCACCGTCGGGAAGCGGCAGTTCTCGGGCGAGGTCGCGGCGGCACGAACCAGCGTGGAGGCGGCCGTGATCTCTTCGGCTGTCAGAGGATCGAGCGGATGAGGTGCGGCCGCTTGAATCGGTGATTTGGCTTTGACGGTATCGAGCATGATGATGACCAGAAATCAGCGCAGGGCGAGATGCGCGGTGATGGCGCGGAAGGCGGCGAGCCAGCGGTGGTCGAGCGGAACGTCCATCGCCTTCGGCTGCGTCGCGAGCTTGACGATGACGGTGTCGGTGGCCGCGTCGATATAGAGCCACTGGCCGTGGATGCCGATCCCCGCGAGATCGTTCCGCGAGGGATCGATGGTGTACCATTTGCTGCGGTAGCGGGCGCCCGGGAAGATGTCGGCGAGATCGCCGTCTTTCCACGCCTGGGGATCGCCGTTCTCGTGGATGTCGTCGATCCACCAGCCGGGCACCACCTGCCGCCCCTCGACCACGCCGCGGCAGCGGATCATTTCGCCGAAGCGCAGCAGATCGCGTGCGGTGACAGAAAGCCCGCCGGCGATGCGGCCCATGCCGTGGCTGTCGAGCGTGAGGGAGCCATCCTCCTCGGCGCCCATCGGCTGCCAGAGATAGTCGGAGAGGATGCGATGGTAGGGCATGCCGCAGGCGCGCTCGTAGACCCAGCCGAGCACTTCCGTATTGGTCGAGACGTAGTGGAACACCTTGCCGTGCGGCTTTCCTGTCCCGCGCAGCGTGGTGAGATAGGCGCGCTGATGGCCGGCCTCGACGCCCGGCGGCGGCACGTCCCAGCCCGAGGAGAAGCGATAGCGCGCGACGTCGCCGGCGGGGTCCTCGTAATCCTCCTCGAACTTGATCGCGACCGCCATGTCGAGGACGTTGCGGACGGTGCAGCTGCCATAGACCGAGCTCTCCAGCTCCGGCACGTAGCGCACCACCCTCGCCTCCGGATCGAGCAGGCCGCGCGCGGCGAGCACGCCGCCGAGCGTGCCGGCGATCGACTTGCTGATGGAGCAGATCAGATGCGGCGTGGTCGCGCTCATGCCGTCGCCGTACCATTCGTGGATCAGCGTGCCCCGGTGCATGACGAGCAGCACATCGCCGAAGGTTTCGCGCAACGTGGCCTCGACCGTGGTCGGCTTGCCGTCCGGCGCGGTGAAGCTGAGCTTTTGCAGCTCGCGCGGCGCGCTTGCCATCGGTGTGGGATGCGCGGAGCGGCGAACCTCCGCGGTCGGCAGCACTTCGCGGGTGTGGGTGAAGCCCCAGCGGATGGCGGGAAAGCTGCGCCAATTGGCACGGGTCACTTGGGCCTCGGGCGCAGGCGGGCTGCCGCGCATGATGTCCGTCGGTCGCATCTCGATCCTCCGCAAGGCCATCCCGACTGCGATGTCGGAACGGCAAGGGAGAAGACTGCACACAGGCCGCATCGGGCGTTATCGAGATCCGGCAATATTTTGCTGGACAGCGGCCATGGCCGTGCCAGTCTGGCGTAGTTCTTGCTGGCTATTCGGCTTGCAAATTCTGACGTGCTGTCATGGCCTTAAGCGCAACTCTTCCGATTCAAGACTCGGCTGCCAATCTACTTCAAGCGAGCAGCACGGATGTCGACGAGCATTGCGCCACGCTCGGCCGCTGGCGGCTGAGCTACGACCAGATCAGCGCCGGGGCGTTCCGGGGCAGCTTCACGCAACTCTCCCTGCCCCGGCTCGAAGTGTTCTGCGAGATCACCAGCCAGCAAGTCCGCCAATACGGCCAGCTCGGTGCCGACAGCTTTGGCATCGGTCTGCCCTGGCACGGCGACGGCGAAGTCAATTGCAACGGCGCCAGTGTTGCAGGCTCCCAGGTCATCGCCAGCATCGATGCCGAGATCGACATGTGTACGCCGAAGGCCTTCGAGCTGCGCGGTGTCGTCGCCAGCGCGGTGCTGATCGCGGAGCTTGCGGCACGGCTCGACATCGAATTGCCGCGCGCCGTCTGGCACCAGTTGCGGGTGATCGAGATGGCGGCGGCACCGGTTGCGCGGCTGCGCGCCCATCTCGCCGCCATTCACGAGACCATCACGGCCGCACCCGAACGGTTCGACGATCCGGCCGCGCGACAGGCGCTGGAGGACGCCCTCCTCGTCGAGATCATGGACATGCTGCCGACGGCCCAGCCCAGCGATCCCGGCCGCAGCGCCACGGCGCGCAAGCGCACCGTGGATCGCGCCCGCGAGCTGATGCATGGCAGCGGCGATCGCTCGCTGTCGCTGCTGGAGGTCTGCAAGGCGGTCGGCGCGAGCCCGCGCAAGCTCGGCTATTGCTTTCAGGAAGTCGTGGGCACGAGCCCGATGCATTACTGGCGCGCGATGCGGCTGAACCGGGTGCGGCGGGACCTGAAGCGCGCCAGTGGCGCCGAGACGTCGATCTACGACGTCGCCGTGCAACACGGCTTCTGGCACTTCAGCCAGTTCTCGCTCGACTACAAGCGCCACTTCTCCGAACTGCCCTCGGAGACACTGCGGCGCGCGAGGCTTGTCGCCTGACGCGCGCGTCTTCTACTCCAGGACAAGTCGTGGCTAGCAGCTCGCTTGCGGCCATCCTTCGAGACGCCCGCCTCTGGCGGGCCCTCAGGATGAGGTCGTGTTTTGCGGCGAGATATTGGACCCTCGTGGTGAGGAGCCCGCGCAAGCGGGCGTCTCGAGCCATGCAGGCCGGGCACGTTACCAGGTCGGCAAATACGTACCCTTGAAGCGCGTCTCAAGAAACGCCTTCACGGGATCGGAGTGATAGACCGCGATCAACTGCTTCACCCACGGCTTGTCCTTGTCCTCCTCGCGGACGGCGAGGATGTTGACCCAGGGACCATCGGGGTTCTCGCGCGCGATCGCATCGGTCGCCGGATTGAGGCCGGCCTGCACGGCGTAATTGTTGTTGATCGAGACGACGTCGATGTCCTGCAGCGCACGCGGAAGCTGGGCGGCGTCGAGCTCGACGAAGCGCAGCTTCTTCGGGTTCTCGGTGATGTCGGCAATGGTCGAGGAGACGTTGTTCGGGTCCTTCAGCTTGATCACGCCGTGCAACGCCAAAATCATCAGGCCGCGGGCGCCATTGGAGGGATCGTTGGCAATCGCAACGCGGGCGCCTTCCGGCAAATCGGCGAGCTTCTTGTATTTCTGCGAATAGACGCCCTGCGGCGAACCGATCGTGTTCGCGACCTTGACGATTTTCCAGCCGGTCTTGGAGATCTGGTTCTTCAGGTAAGGCTCGTGTTGGAACGAGTTGGCTTCGAGGTCCTTCAGCGCCAGCGCCTGGTTCGGAATGACGTAGTCGGTGAACTCGACCACCTTGATGTCGAGGCCGCGCTCGGCGCCGACCTTCTTCACCACGTCCAGGATCTCGGCATGGGGGCCGGCGGTGACGCCGACGCGGATGGTTTCAGCTTGAGCGGTGGTCGCAAGCAAGGCTGCAGCCGCAAGGGTTGCGAGAAAACGCATTGAAGTCTCCAGTTTCAGAAAATGTGTATCAGCGCTGCCGCAGCCGGCGGTTGACCCGACGTGCCAGATAATCGCCCGCGCTCTGCACGAGCTGCACCAGCGCGATCAGCACGACCACGACGGCGAGCATCATCTCCGGCATGAAGCGCTGATAGCCGTAGCGGATGCCGAGATCGCCGAGCCCGCCGCCACCGACCATGGCGGAGTAGCCGAGCAGGCTGACCACCGCGAGCGTCAGTGCCAGGAGCAGGCCGGGCAACGCTTCGGGGATCAGTACCTTGAGAACGATCTGGATCGGTGATGCCCCGAACGAGGACGCGGTTTCGATCAGGCCGCCATCGACCTCGCGGATCGCAGCTTCGACCAGGCGCGCGATAAACGGCGTCGATGCGATGACCAGCGGCACGATCGCTGCGGTCGAGCCGATCGAGGTGCCGGCAATGAGCCGGGTGAACGGGATGATGGCGACGACCAGGATGATGAAGGGCGTGGAGCGCGTCGCATTGACGACGATGCCGAGCACGCGATTGATGGTGGGCGCCGCGAACAGCTCGCCTTTCCGGCTGGTCGCGAGGAACACGCCGAGCGGCAGGCCGAAGGCGGTGCCGACCAGTGCCGCGATGCCGACCATGTACAGGCTTTCGCCTGTTGCCTGGACGATGAGGTTGATGAGTTCAGGCGACATAGCCGAGACGCTCCGCCGGGAGTTGATATTGAGAGAGCCAGGCGAGCGTGCGCGTCACCGCGTCCTCGCCACCGGGAATACCGAGGGTCAATGAGCCCACATGCTGGCCGCCGATCTCGTCGATGCGCGCCGACAGCAGCGCCACGTCGAGACCGAGCTCGCGGGCAAGCCGCGCCACCACCGTGTCGCCGGCCCCTGCCCCGCGCACCTGGACGCGGATCACGGCCCGCCCGCCGACAGACGGCTCCGCCACGATCCGGCTCGCCAGCGAGACCGGCAGGCTGTCGCCGATGACTTCGGCGAGGAAGGACTGCGTGATCGGATGTTTGGGATGCGTGAAGATGTCGGCGACATGGCCGCTCTCAACGACGTGGCCGGCATCGAGCACGACCACTTCCTTGGCAAGCTGGCGCACCACGGACATTTCGTGGGTGATCAGCACGATGGTCACCCCGAGCTCGCGGTTGATGTTGGCGAGCAGATCGAGGATCGCGCGCGTGGTTTGCGGGTCGAGCGCCGAGGTCGCCTCGTCCGACAGCAGCACGCTCGGCCGGGTCGCCAGCGCACGGGCAATGCCGACGCGCTGCTTCTGGCCGCCGGAGAGCTCTGACGGATAACGGTCGTGCTTGTCGGCGATGCCGACCAGGGCCAGCAGCTCGGCGACGCGGGCCTTGATGTCGGACTTGGCCCAGCCGGCGATCTCCAGCGGTAGCGCGATGTTGTCGGCCGCCGTGCGCGACGACAGCAGGTTGAAATGCTGGAAGATCATCCCGATCGAGCGCTGCGCCAGCCGCAATTCGCGACCTGCCAGCGCCGAGATGTCGCTGTTGTCGACGATCACGCGGCCCGTGGTCGGCTTCTCCAGCCCGTTGATCAGCCGGACCAGGCTCGACTTGCCGGCACCGGAGCGGCCGATGACGCCGGTGATCGAGCCGCGCGCGATCGCGAAGTCGATGTCTTGCAGCGCGTTGACGCCGGGCTTGCCGCGATAGGCCGGATAGATCTTCGAGATGCCCTCGAAACGGACCATCGCGTCAGCGTTCCGGGCGGCAGGTGAAATCGCTTCAAGCGTTTCGATCTTCTGTCCGATCGCGAGCGATTGGTGGGCGTTCATAGAGGCGGCCTTCATGCACAACAGTTCCTGCTGCCCCCGTGGGGCATGCGGGAACCGGTCGCGTCAAGCGACGGAGAGTGAAATCGCGGCAATGGTTCCGGTGGAACGCGCTGCACTGCAGCACGCACCATCGCCTTTTCAGGTCTTCCTTGCAATGTCAGATATTTGCGGGGAGTTGGACGAAGTTTTCCTAATCCCACCCCGGCGAAGAAAATTCGTCTGCCGGGGGTATGAGCTTCCGGCCCCGCTCAGCTGATCTGCAACCAGGGCAGCACGATCAGCAGCAGTCCCGCAAAATAGAGCAGCCCGAACAGCAGCCCAAAGCCCCAGAACTGGCCCTTCCCGATGTAGCCGCTGCCGAAATACATCGGCGCGGGTCCCGTCGCGTAAGGCGAGATCACGCCCATCAGGCCGAGCGAATACATGCAGAGCATGGCGAGCGTCGTAACCGGCAGGCCGGGGATGCTCGATCCGACCGCGAGCACCACCGGCAGCACGGCTGCGGCATGCGAGGTGATGCTCGAGAAGAAGTAGTGGATCCAGAAGAACAGCGCGACCAGCAGGATCATCGCGGTCGACGGCGACAGCCCCGCGAGCGGTTTGGCGTATTCGGTCGCGAACCATTTGATGAAGCCGATCTCGTTGAGGCCCGAGGCCAGCGTCAGCAGCGAGGTGAAATAGAAGAACACCTCCCAGGCGCTCTTCTCGCTGACGATGTCGGCGAACTCGATCACGCCCGTCACCAGCATCAGCGAGATCACGATGAACACGACGGTGGTGGCGTTGACGAAGTTCGAGCCGAGCAGCGGCACGTGGATGTCCGGGCTCGAGCCCGCGATCCACAGGAACATCGCGAGGACGATCAGAGCCAGCATGATCCACTCGTTGCGCGACATCGGGCCCATCTCGCTGACCTCCCTGGCCGCCCATTCGGAGATCTCCGGGCTGTGCTTCACCTCGGGACGGCAGACCACATAGCTGAGCAGCGGCACGAGGATCATCAGGAGGATGCCGAGCGGCGCAAAGCCGACGAACCACTGCGCCCAGCTCACCTCGACGCCGGCGGTCCTCTTGGCGATCGCAAGCGCGGCCGCATTGGGCGCGAGCGCGGTGAAGAACAGCGAGCTGGTGATCGCGGTTGCCGCAAACGCCGTCCACATCACATAGGTGCCGATCTTGCCGGCGGTCGGCCCGGGCTCGGAGCCGTAGATGCGCGGGATGTTGCTTATGATGGGATAGACGATGCCGCCGCTGCGCGCGGTGTTGGATGGCGTCGCTGGTGCCAGCAGGAAGTCCGACATCGCGACCGCATAGCCGAGACCGAGCGTGTTGCGGCCGAGCTTTTGCACCAGCACCAGCGCGATACGGCGGCCGAGCTGGCTCTTGCGATAACCGATCGAGAATACGAAGGCGCCGACGATCAGCCACACCGTGCTCTCGGCAAAACCCGCCAGCATCCAGCGCAGCGATTTGCCGGGATCGGGATCGATATAGCCGGCGACGCCCGCGACCGTCAGCCCGATGAACCCGACCGCGCCGACCGGCATCGATTCGAGAATGAGTCCGGTGATAACGGCCGCGAACACGGCAAAATAGTGCCACTGATTGGCGTTGAGACCCGTCGGCACCGGCCACAGATAGATGGCCAACCACACCACGAGCGGCGCGATCAGCTTCCAGCTAAACCCTTTTGCCTGAGGCGTCTGCGAGCTTGCGGCCATGGGCCCTCCCCCTCGATTGTCGTCGCATTGTACCGCCCGTTGGCCGAGCCGTTTTTGTCCTAGCGCGGCGTATACGGACTGTCTGCGGCGCGATCAATGGTCTGACTTCACGTTCTACCGCCCCTTGAAGCGCGGCTTGCGGCGGGTCAGGAACGCCTCAACGCCCTCCTTGTGGTCTTCGGTGAGACTCGCCAGTGCGAACTGGTCGACGTCCATGTGGCTGGCGAGATCGTCCAGCGCATGTGCCAGCCGGTTGACGGTCAGCTTGGTCATGGCGACCGAGAGCGGCGGCTGCGCGGCGACCTTCCGGGCAAGCTCCATGGCGGCATCGAACGCATGGCCGGGATCGGCCACCTGCTCCACCAAACCCCACTCGAAGGCCTCATCGGCCGAGATGCGCTGGTCGGCCAGGATCACCGCCTGCTTGGTGCGGGCCGGCCCGATCAGATGCAGCATGCGCGGGATGCTCTGCCAGCTCATGTTCATGCCGAGCCCGATCTCGGGCACGCGCAGATGCGCGTCGTGCCCCATCACGCGGAAGTCGAGCGCCACGGCCAGCGCGACGCCGCCGCCGACGCAAAAACCCTCGATGGCCGCGATCGTGATCTGCTCCATCTCATGCCAGGCATGGGTCAGACGCGGCCCGAGCTTGAGATGCCGCCGCAGCGTGCCGAGATCCATGTCCTTGCGCGAGCGGCCCTCGGCATCCTTGAGGTCGAAGCCGGCGCTGAAGGCGCTGGTGCTGCCCGTCAGAACCACGACGGACGTTGCGGCATCATCCTCGAAACTGCGCGCTGCCGCGGTGAGCTGGCGCAGCGCCTCCGGCGAGAGCGCGTTGATGCCGTCGCCGCGGTCGAACCGCACCACCGCAATCCGCCCCTCCGGTCCGAGCCCCTTCTCGATCGTCACGAAGTCCGTCACCGATGTCTCCCTATCCGCTTTGCTGCGAGGCTAGCCTACATCCGGCCTCACGAATATGGGACCCGGTTGCGCCCCAGCGCATACTCGACAGGCAGGGACCATTGCGCCTATCTTTGCGCCATGAGCCACGATCACGACCATCATCACGACCATTCCGAGCTGTCGGAGACCGAGCTGCGCGTGCGCGCGCTCGAGACGATCTTGACAGAAAAAGGTTATGTCGAGCCGGCCGCGCTCGACGCCATCATCCAGGCCTATGAGACCAGGATCGGCCCGCACAACGGCGCGCGCGTCGTCGCCAAGGCCTGGACCGATCCGGCGTTCAAAAAGGCGCTGCTGGAGGATGGCTCGAAGGCCATCGGCACGCTCGGCCATGTCAGCCGCGTCGGCGACCATCTCGTCGTGGTCGAGAATACGCCAGAGCGACACAACATGGTCGTGTGCACGCTGTGCTCCTGCTACCCCTGGGAAATGCTGGGACTGCCGCCGGTCTGGTACAAGGCCGCGCCCTATCGCTCGCGCGCGGTGAAGGACCCGCGCGGCGTGCTCGCCGATTTCGACGTCACGCTGCCCAAGGACATGGAAATCCGTGTCTGGGATTCGACGGCCGAGACCCGCTTCCTGGTGCTGCCGATGCGCCCCGCGGGCACCGAAGGCTGGAGTGAGGAGCAGCTCGCCGAGCTCGTCACGCGCGATTCCATGATCGGCACCGGCTTTCCCAAGACGCCTGGAGCGCCCTCGTGAACGGCGTCCACGACATGGGCGGCATGGACGGGTTCGGCAAGGTCGAGGCCGAGCCGAACGAGCCGATGTTTCACGAGGAGTGGGAATCGCGTGTTCTCGCCATGGTGCGCGCGATGGGCGCGGCGGGCGCCTTCAACATCGACACCTCGCGCTTCTATCGCGAGACGCTGCCGCCGCACGTCTATCTCTCGAGCTCCTACTACAAGAAATGGTTTCTCGGGCTCGAGGAGATGCTGATTGAGAAGGGCTACCTCACCCGGGACGAGGTCGCCGCCGGCCACGCGATGCAGCCTGCAAAGGCGCTCAAGCACGGCAAGTTCGACCTCGCCAATGTCGAGCGCGTCATGGTGCGCGGCAAGTTCGCCCGCCCTGCTCCGGCGCCGGCAAAATTCAACATCGGCGACCGCGTCCGCGCCAGGAACATCCATCCGACCACGCATACGCGGCTGCCGCGCTATGTGCGCGGCCATGTCGGTGTCGTCGAGCTGAACCACGGCTGCCATGTATTTCCGGATTCGGCGGCGATGGAGCTCGGCGAAAATCCGCAATGGCTTTACACGGTCGTCTTCGAGGGCCGCGATCTCTGGGGCGCGGACGGTGATCCGACCTTGAAGGTGTCGATCGACGCCTTCGAACCCTATCTGGACCCGGCGTGATGAGCAGCACGGCTGCGGCCGCCGCGACGGCGGCCATTCCGAGCATTCCGCGCGATGACGACGGCCCGGTCTT
This sequence comes from Bradyrhizobium sp. MI1.7, assembly GCF_055811795.1. Taxonomy (NCBI): domain Bacteria; kingdom Pseudomonadati; phylum Pseudomonadota; class Alphaproteobacteria; order Hyphomicrobiales; family Nitrobacteraceae; genus Bradyrhizobium; species Bradyrhizobium sp. MI1.7. The sequence continues at coordinate 540 of NZ_JBVVPO010000034.1, read as the reverse complement.
CCGCGCGCCCTGGGAAGCGCATGCGTTCGCGATGGCGCTGACGCTGCACGAGCGCGGCGTGTTCACCTGGCCGGAATGGGCCGCAGCCCTGGCCTCCGAGATCAAGCGCGCCCAAGCCGCCGGCGACCCTGACACGGGCGAGACCTATTACCTGCACTGGCTCGCCACGCTGGAAGGTTTGGTTGCAAGCAAGGGCGTCGCATCGGCGGAGACGCTGCACCGCTACCGCGACGCCTGGGACCACGCCGCCGACCGCACGCCGCACGGCAAGCCGATCGAGCTAAAGCCAGAGGATTTTGGCTAGCTCGCGCCACAATCTCGTCATTGCGAGCGTAGCGAAGCAATCCAGAATCTTTCCGCGGCGGCAGTCTGGATTGCTTCGTCGCTTCGCTCCTCGCAATGACGACGTGGAGAGGGCGCAAGCTCTCTCCTCCGTCGTGGGCCCGCGGGGGCGCGGGCCCCCCGACCCCCCCGCGGGGGGGCGGCAGCAACCACAAGGGGTAAAAAGTAAACGCCCCGTAGGGGGGGGGGGCGGCGGCG